>CAZPID010000073.1:0-3500 GCA_964586885.1 uncultured archaeon
TTGTGAAAATCAAGGTGGATACAGACTTCTTAACATAGTTCATTATAGTTCTGAGCCTTGCTGCTGATTCCATGCTCACAGAAGATAGTTCAGTTAATGTTTTATCGGCCGCAATGGATTTTGGGCTTATTACATCTATTTCAATTTTTTTATTCTCATCAGATTCTATAACATCAACAACCTTGCTACCAGCAAAAAAACTAGCAACTTTATCAGGATCACTTACAGTTGCGCTCAACATTATAAGCTGAAAATCACCGCACAACTGCTTTAGTCTTTCCAAAGCCACAGCCAGCTGGACACCACGTTTGCTGGTAACTATTTCATGCACCTCATCTAAAATTATCCATTTAATGTTTCTTAGATGTTCGCGAATTTTCTTGCCAATAGATGTAGATTGCAACATTTCTAAAGTAATGATTAACATGTCATTTGGAAACACCTGCTGTTGTTTTCTTTCATAAGCTGTAGTATCACCATGTCTTACTGCAATTTCTATTTCCAAGTCTTTAGCCCAATGCTCTAAGTTTAACAAGTGATCTCTGTTCAAGCTTTTCATTGGAGTTATGTATAGAATGCTTGTTGGGTCAGGTTGTTCTTTCAACCATCTGTTGTATATGGGAATCAGCGCCGCAAGCGTCTTACCAGAACCCGTAGGAGATATTAATAATACATTCGAACCATTTTCTATCTTCTCAAGCGACAACTTTTGTATATCTGTAAGCCTGTTTATACCACGGTCCTTTAATACACGCTTGATTTTTTCATCAAGTCTTTCAGGAATATTGTTTTCTAAAACCATAGAAATCACAGCGATAATTATCACTAAGTACGGCAGGAGATACTCTATATACCACGTTTAAATCCAACATAAAAATTAAAAACTAAAAAGAATTAATGTCAAACAAACTATTTATAATTGCTATGTCATGCGAATTCTGTGAAATAGAAAGTATAATGAAAGAACCCATTGTAGCAAAGAGCAATCATTCTATAGCTTTCATGTGCGCGGAACCTTTAAAAAAAGGACACATGCTAATAATTCCCAAAAGACATGTAAAGGAACCTTACGATCTATCAGCAGAAGAGTTGTATGATTTGATACAAATGCTTAAGAAAGCTGGAGACATGCTTGAAAAAACATACGGAGTTACAGCAACACTTTCTTATATGAAACATGGCACAGCCAAGACAGTCGAGCATCTACACATACATCTAATACCAGGATTTGTTCCTATAAGAGAAGCACTGGCAGATTACAAATTTTCCCCAAAAGCCAGAGACAAGAAGACTGTAGAAGAGCTTACTAAGGTAGCAAATAAAATTAAATCAAGTGGTTAAGTTGAAGAATGTAGAAAAAATTATAAAGATTTTGAAAAAAAGATATAAAGTAAAAGTTAGAAAAGAACATCCTTTCAGAGTTTTGATACATGGGATATTGTCTTCTAGAACAAAAGATGATACAACATTTCCTGCTCAAGATAGATTACTGAAAGCTGCTAGCACTCCGGAAAAAATTCTTAAACTTTCCGCCAAGCAGATAGAGAAACTAATTTATCCAGTAGGATTCTATAGAACTAAATCCAAAAGAGTAAGAGAAGCATGTAAACTCTTGATTAAAAAGTTTGGCGGTAAAGTTCCTAAGAAAAGAGAACAACTGATGGAAATACCCGGTGTCGGGGGGAAAATTTCTGATATAGTAATGCTTTTCGGTTTTGGAAAAGACGTGGTGCCCGTGGATTCGCATGTTGCTTGGGTATCAAACCAATTGAAATGGACTAATTCAAGTAAACCGGAAAAAATCAGGGAAGACTTGCACAAATTATTTCCAGAAAAACAAAGGCCTATTGTCAACCAACTGTTGGTGCAGCACGGAAGGGAAGTTTGTAATACAGGAAGACCAAAATGTGAAATCTGTCCAATAGAAAAATACTGCCCCAGCTCGAGACTAAAGCACCCAGAGTTAAGATAAAACCGAATCCTGAGAAACTAGAAACACTTCTTAAGATTATTGAAAAGTAGTTTAAAACAGAATTTTTAATATTTATTTCTTAGAATATCTTCTTAAAAGCCGTTTAGTGTAACCAAGAAAGTTGAATACAGGATTATCAAATATTCTAATATGATACTCAGCATTTTTAAAAATTAAATATTTCAAAAATCCTATAGTTCCTCCTTGCCGACTATATTTTTGAGCAAGATAATTTAATTCAGTTAAATCTTCTTCAGTATGAGGCATCAATTATCACTAATATAAACAGTGTAATAATTAATATTAATGCTTTATGCTAAATCATAAATTCTTTCAAATAGACTTTCTCTTCCTATGTTCTTCTCTAAGTATTCTAAAACATTCTGCTAACATACCTTAGGCCAGTTACAGGGTTTGTTTAATAAGTAGCACCTATTTAAAAAGTTAAAATCTCCATTTTCGGGTATAGATAGCTTTTTAAATCTCTAATTCACTTATTAATTATGAAAAAAGCAGTTTTGATTATAGCGTTTGTATTTATTCTTCTTGGCATTAGTCAGGTAAGTGCTGTTCTTACATACAATTCTGCACAATCAAATGTCTCTAATAAAATACATGAAGATGTGTTGAAGGATGTTAATTCATTTAAAGAGGTAAAGAAAGCAGAACCTAGGGAAGTCGCCAAAGAAATACATGTAAATGTATTAGTATTAAGTAGTATGATTCAATCAATAGGAATTCTTGATAATTTAGAAGAAGTGCCATGTGATTTGAGGGAAGAACTAGAACTAGAAGAATGTGAAAAGGCGTCTTCACAAAGAGAAGCAACATTGGGGACTTTTCAAAGGGGAACCAATTAATGAATTAATTGGCTTGTAACTAACTTGCATTAAGCTAATGTCAACCAACTGTTAGTACAACACGGCAGAGAGGTCTGTGTTACAGGAAGACCAAAGTGTGAAATTTGTCCTAGTTCTAGGTTAAAACGATAACCACTAAAAGCTTTTTAAAGATTAGAATTAAATAAAATCTGATGGTTAATATGAAAAATGGGGTTAGCTATTCCGAATGTTCACCTTGGCTGGCAATGAAAGCAGCGGAATTAATTAAAAGTAAAGGTTATATTCTCGGGCGCCCTCTCACTGATGCATATAGAGTATCCGGGACTCATTATGTACATTTCGAAACAGGGATGGATGATAATTACTCATATGGAGTCGCCATTCTTAAGCCAAGATTTGGAAAGAAAAAAAAGCTCCTTAGTAAAGAAGAAAAAACTGTAGAACTAAAGGCATTGCATATAGGGACACTGAAGGTTTCTGATATGAAAAATTCCACCTGGCTTTTAAATGTGTACGGAAGAGCACATTCTACCGAGCTAAAAGAACTTGCAACAGAGCTGTGGGAAACCCTTAAGTACCCTATTCACATGGTATTAGAACTAGAATCTCCCAAATTAGAGGATGACGGTGATATTTAAAGTTTAATCATCGAATTCAAAGTATGAAAATATATTTAATCATAGCAA
>CAZPID010000074.1:0-3485 GCA_964586885.1 uncultured archaeon
CTGTTACTTGGATGTTATTTTTAATAAGTTGTACACGCACTGCTTTTACCAATCCTGAAGATGGCTGTTTTTGTTCAACTGCTCTTTTTTCTATAACTAAACCCCTTGCCTGTGGCGCACCTTCCAATGGATCTTTCAAATATAACTTCCTCATACGATTTTTATAGCTAGTTTTATTCCATCTAAATTTCTTTCTTCTTTTTTTTAACTGTCCACCACTAAACTCTCCTGGCATAACTATCACCTTAGATTCAAGACTTTAACATTAGAATTTCTCTGTAAAATTTCTTTAACTATGCTTAAATTTCTTCCATCTCTTCCTATGATAAGAGACCTGTCTGCCCGGTTTACTCTTACATCGGCTGTCATGCTATCGTTTTCACCATTAACATTTATTTCATTTGCTTTAGGTATAAGATTCCTAATAAATGTTTCAATTTTATTTGAATGTTCAAATACTTTTATACTTTTTCCAATTTTTCTTTCTAGATTTTTAATAGTTCTGCCATCCTTACCTATTACAATATGTGCTTGATTTTCTTCTGTTATAATATAAACACTGCTGTTTTTTAAAAGACAATCTTTTATTTGAACTCCTGTAGAGTTTTCAAATAGATTCATTAGCTGTATGCATTCCATATCTAGTTTGATTTCCATTTTATCACTTTATTGTTAATACTGAGACTGGAAAAGGTTTACCACAAAATACACCTAACTCAACACTGCTACCATTGAATGTTTCTAAATTACTACCACTGATTTTGACATTGTGCTCAAATTCTTTTCTAAAACTATCTGGTGAATTCTCAGCCATTACTATACTCTTAGGTTTTTGGGTTTTAAGATATTTGATAGACCTTCTATAGCCTAAGATAACGTTGCCTGAATCCACTGCATTCTGTATTTCCTCTTTCAAATCCATTGAAACCACATTTAATTAATGATATACTTTGATTTATAAAGTTAAAGTCTTTACCGTTTTGTTGCATTTAACGGTTTAAAATTAAGAAGATTAATAAGGCTTGAAGTTTATATTCTAATTTAAATTACTAGAAGGTTGATATCGAGTGGCAAAAAAAGAAATGGCAGAAAGAATAGTAGAGGTAATGAAAGATCCGCTGAGAATTAGAAATGTTGCTACTTCTAGTCATGTACATCATGGAAAGACAACACTTACAGATAATTTGATGGCTGGCGCCGGTATGATTGCAGAAGAAATGGCCGGAAAAGCCATGTTTACTTGGTTTGATCCTGAGGAAAGAAGGAGACAGCTAACAGTTTATGGCGCTAATGTAAGTATGGTACATAATTTTGAAGGAAAGGATTATTTAATTAATCTTGTTGACACTCCAGGGCACGTTGACTTCGGGGGAGATGTAACACGTGCAATGCGTGCAGTTGATGGCACTATAGTCTTGATAGATGCAGTAGAAGGCATAATGCCGCAGACTGAAACTGTATTACGTCAAGCACTAAGAGAATATGTAAAACCCATATTATTTGTAAATAAAACAGACAGATTAATCCGTGAATTAAAGCTTACTGGAGAGCAGATGCAGAAAAGATTTGAAGATTGGATTAGAGATGTCAATATACTTATACAAAAATATGCTCCTGAAGAATACAAAACCAAATGGCTTGTAAGCGTTCAAAACGGCTCTATAGCTTTTGGGTCTGCTACAAGGCGATGGGCAATTTCCATTCCTTATATGAAAAAAAATGCTATGACTTTTAAAGAAGTTATTGACCTGACTCTTGCTGGTAAGGAAGATGAACTTGCAAAGAAGGCGCCCATGCATCAAGTTGTTCTTGATATGATAATAAATCATATGCCAAATCCTATAGATTCACAGAAGCTCAGGATTCCAAAAATTTGGAAAGGCGATCTAACTACCCAAATTGGAAAAGATATGCTTGAATGTAATCCTAATGGCAAGCTTGCCATGATAGTTACAAAAATGGTTCCTGATACACATGTTGGTTTTGTAGCTACAGCTAGAATTTTCTCTGGAAAGATTTCTAAAGGCAACGATATCTACATGATAAACCAACATAAACAGGAAAAAATACAACAGGTGGCAGTTTATAAGGGTATACAAAGAATTCCAGTAGAGGTTGTAACAGCTGGCAATATTGTTGCAGTGGTAGGGTTACAAGACGCTTTCAGCGGAGAGACAATTTGCGAACCTGATAACATTATTGAACCTTTTGAAGAAATAAAACATATCTTTGAACCCGTAGTTACAAAGTCACTTGAACCAAAAAATCCTATGGATCTACCTAAGTTGATAGATGCTTTAAAAAACATAAGCCGTGAAGACACAAGCCTTGTTGTAAAGATAAACCAGGAGACAGGAGAATATTTAGTTTCTGGATTGGGCGAGCTTCATCTTGAAATAAAAGTGGAGCATAAGCTGAAGGATATGGGTATAGATGTTGACATGTCTAAGCCTATTGTAGTTTATCGTGAAGCTGTTTTTGAAAAATCTCCTGAAGTGGAAGGGAAATCTCCGAACAAACATAATGTATTTGTATTCAAAATTGAGCCTTTGGAAGACGGAGTTTACAAAGCTATGCTTGAAGGAGAGCTGCCCAGCAAACTGCAAGTAAGAGGCAGGAAAATAGAATTGTTTAAAAAAATGTCCGAATTTGGAATGGATTATGATCAAGCAAAGAAAATTCAATCGATATTCAACAAAAATGTTTTTATGGATCTAACAAAAGGTGTTCAATATTTGAATGAAGCTATGGAAATGGTTCATGATGCTTTTAAGGAAGTTTGTGACGACGGGCCACTGGCAAGGGAGCCATGTACAAAATTAAAGATAAAATTGATTGATGCTGAACTTCATGAAGACCCTGTACACCGTGGACCTGGACAGATAATGCCGGCAGTCCGCCACGCCATACGAGAAGCAATGCTTAGGGCAAATGCTACTATGCTTGAACCAAAACAGATCATAAGAATAGATGTACCAACTGAAATGATGGGCGATGTTATACGTGAAGTAGAAGGCAGGCGTGGACAAATACTTGATATGAAAGAGGAGAGAGGTATTACTGTGATAAATGCAAAGGTACCGGTAAGTGATATGTTTGGTTTTGATGCAAGCCTGAAGTCTGCTACCAGCGGTCGTGGTTTTTACAACTTGGTGGAGATTGTATTTGAAAAGCTACCGCAAGATTTGAGGGAAAGTGTTGTACGGGGTATACGCAAGAGAAAAGGGTTGCCTGAGGATATACCAAGAGCTGAAGGTTAAAGAGTTTGATAATTTAAAACAACAGAAGTACGAAAAACGAATATTTAAATACCTTTACCGTATAATAAATAAAGGTGGAAATATGGCAAACAAGCCTCATATGAACATAATAACAGCAGGTCACGTAGACCATGGTAAGTCTACTTTATTCGGTAGGCTATTGTATGAATCAGGAGCCATCAGAGACGAAGAGCTAAAGAAATTGAAGGCAGAAGCACTTGAACA
>CAZPID010000075.1:0-3484 GCA_964586885.1 uncultured archaeon
GCCCCTATTTTCAACCATCTACTACGTTTACTAGTTCCTTTAACATGTACTGAATTGTTATTCAAAGGCCTATAATCTTTCCCGCCATGTAATTTATCAAAAGCAAATTCTACCAAATTATAAACATCACCAAATTCCATATGTTTCTTAGGGTTATCAAAAAAATAATTTTCTAATTCTTCATCGCTAAATTTATTAACATCAATATTACTCAAAACACCAGCAGCTTCAGTAACAACATTATGCCAAGTGTTTTTTTTATTCCTATTGCCAGTCATATATTCTGTTTCCACACTACCTACAATTTCCATAGCCTTTCTATATTCTTCCATCGAATAATTTTGTCTCTTTAGTTCAAGCGTTTGAACAGATCCATAAGAATCATTTACAATGTATAAATTAGCACGTTCACAATTTTTCTCTTCAACCATTTCCTATCTGTTATCAAATTTAATGATAAAAGAATAAAAACAATGAAACATTAATTTTCTTGTAACCAACCAGTTGTAAAAACTTTTACATAGTATATGATATGCATGAATTTCTATCTAATCCTATTAAAATCTCTTCTAAATATAAAGGCGAGGGCATTGAGTGAGCAATATATGATGCAATCTTTTTAGAATTTCCTTTAAATTTAGGTTCTAGATATTCAGCTATTCTATCTAAATAAAGCTGTTTAAAACTATCATTTTTTTCATAAGGAATGTAACTCTTTTCAAAATTAAATTCAGCAAATTCATAAATTAGCTTAAGCATCTTTCCCGCAGCTATTTCGTAAGGGTCTTTTATTTTGAGTCTTGAAGCCAGTGTTTTCTTAGGTTTATATCCTATATTTGCTAAATAGACCTTTAAAAATTTCTTATCTTCGTCTTTTAAAATTTCATTTTTTCCTAGCTTAGAAGATTTATAATATTTATAAAAAGAATATCCAGCAATCAGAGCACTAGGTATAGCAAAAGCTAATGTGCTAACACCATCATAAGATAAAATCTGTGCTAAAGTATCTCCAAAAACATTTCCAGTACCTCCATAATTTAAAACTTCCTTTGCCTCATCGGCCATATGAATAAAATCTCCTTTCAAAACTACGTTTCGTCCATCAATTACTATACTTAAATCTAATCCTTTATAATCCGAGATAGAATAACCAAATAAAGTTAATGATGAAAAGCCCGCATTAAATAAAAATAGATTTTTAAAAAATGGATGTTTAAACTTATCTATTTTACAACCAGCTGCAAGTAATGCGCCCGAAGCTACAGCATGCAATAAAGGTCCTGATAATCCGCCAACTAAATTTATAAAATGTTCATTTGCATAGGCTTTCATTATTTCATCTAAATTATTGATTATCCTTTCATTATCAACTACACAGCCAAAACGTTGTGTTACACCTACAACAGCTGGGAAAAAAGGTAAATTAATTTGAACTTTTTCTATATTACCTGCTAACAAATTAGATATATTTTTTGCAAATGCGGTTTCAACTATTTCTCCATAACATGGTGTTATGAATTCACTTGTAGTTAAATTGTTAGAAATATCGTAACCTAATTTATGGCCAAATTCATGTAAATGATTAACAAAAAATAAATTATCAAAAGTTATAAATGAAGGTAAAGTGGTTATTCCAACTGCAGCTAAAGATTTACGTTTTATACTCTTCTCAATTTTATTCACATCCATAGAATTATTCATCATTAGTTTCAATCTAGCCTTTTCTTTTCGTAAATTTACTTCAAACATAGCAAAAAGTAAATTTTCAATATTTCTTTTATACATAGTAGCTTCCATTGAACATTTTTAACTAAATAATTTATAGTAATAAAGTTTTTAAATGATGAATCGAATAGTAACTCTAATATTTAAGTAGTTAATCATCAAATTTCTTTTTGGCAGAAGACCAACTGTGGGAAGTCACCAGTTTCCTGTACCATAAATCTGGTTTATGATGGACAGTAGTCTTTAGAAGGTGTGGAAGCGTGAGCTAGTCCACATATCTAACTGAGAAGCCTGGTCTTATACGGTCGGCTATCTAGCAAATCGGGTCAGGATGGGGACATAGCAGCCCTAAGTTAAATAGTTAGATGCTTATAAGTAACTGGGTGGAGAAGGACATGTGGGTTAAACTAGTTTGTGTTTCTGTATCAACTGAAGACACGTCTTCTGCCTTATTTTTAATTTTAAATCAAATCAGTAAACATAGGCCAAAAGTTTTCCACCAACTTTCATCTTTTGTGCAGTTTCATGATCAACTACGCCTTTTGATGTAGTAACAATTAAGAACCCAAGATCTCTTGAAGGAAGAAACCTTCTTTCCCATTTATTAAATTCATCAACTCTCACGGAAAATCTTGGCTTTATCACATTGGTATCAATAATTTTTTTATTCAATTCTATCCTAAGTTTACCAGACTTACCATCATTGATAAATTCATAATAAGATATGTAACCCTTGATTTTCATAATTTTCAATACTTCTCTGGCTAACTTGGAGAATTTAACTATACAGTCCTTCTTGCCAACTCTCTCAGCATTCTTTATTACACAAAGTACATCTGCTAATGGGTCTTGTAACATTTGATTCACTTTAATTATTAGTGTAATTTGTTGTTTAAATTTAAATGCTTATGCTTTAGCAGCAGAATTAGATTAACACCATTTTTATAAAATTTTATCTAACATAGTTTCTACTGTTGACGAATATTTATTTAGGGTTATTGAGTTATTTTCTGCTTCCCCCTCATCGAATAAGATTTTATAGTTTATTCCTGTCCCATATTTCCTAATTTTATCAGTCTGAGTATTAAATTCTTTCATCATTTTTTCTTTAGCTCTTAATATGATACCTTCTTGAATAAGTTCTGTATATAATTCTAAATTAGGTTTAAGTTTATCAATCTTTAGTTCTGTATGTCCTGATATCAATAAACCGTATAGAGATGCTTCAAAAGAACGCATTCTTGGTATTAATTCTAAAAGTTCTTTATTGGAAAATCTTTTACTTATTGTAACCTTTCCATCACATAATTTAACAAAACCTTCATAAGAACTATCCGCCTCTCCATAATTTAATTCACCATTGCTTACTTCAGCAGAATTTTCTAGGAAAGTATGATCTATGTAATGAAGTTTGGCCACATCTTCAATTTTTAATAATTCATTATAATCTACTTCAAGATTATTTTCTACTAATGAACTAAGATATAATCTTGACGCCTTACCTTTTTTAGAATCAGGTTGGTTAGTTAAAATTCGTATATAATTCGTTAAAGTTCTTTCAGATACACCTACTTTACCAGAATGCCCAAATGCTTCTGGGACCGCTTTTAAAGCTATACAATTTCTTAGTTCTTTTAAATCTTTTTGCTCTTTTTCCCAATCATTTTTAAGATATTTAACTATTGCCCCTTTCAAATCTATATCTGACATAATTTTACTATGATATTAATCTTTAAAAGCCTTTCATAACATAATTTAG
>CAZPID010000076.1:0-3483 GCA_964586885.1 uncultured archaeon
AATGTGTAGATTACTTCATATTCTACATTGCTTGTGTCTGATCTTATGTGAAATAGGGATTCAGCTTTTGGCAGACTGCTGCCCTCTTGTACAAGCTGTGAGTATCCTAATCCCCAGCTTGTGTTTGCTATGCCTGCAATGATTACACTAGCATCGTTTAGTGTGATTATTGTGTTACTGTCTTTTAGTTTGATTGAAGTGATTGCTGTAGATGTATTTATTGATTGAAAGTTTGTAGGGCTGCCGATTCTTGGCTGTATTACTTCTAGGATTTCATTTTCCAGTATTAAATGACTGGCATTCTGTTTAGCATTTGCTATTCCGCTTACTGATATTTGTATGTTACCTTCTTTTTTGAACGTTCCTTTTGATAGAGCATTGCTTTTTAACGATAATGTGTAATCGAAATTATTAGTATCATTGTTTAATTTGTAGCTACCACCACTGACTTGCAATTGAATTGTTCTTAAGCTATCAACGCCCTCGCTAGCTACTGCACGTATAGCATTGTCTAAAAGTTTCATGTTTCGTAATCCTTCATTTATAACAATAGATTCAATCGTATCTTGTATAAGAGGTATGCCAACAAGCAAAACCACTGAAATTGATACGAGTACTATGGCTACGATTAAAACATATGAAATTAATGGCGATATTCCTTTTGCTGGAAGTTTCATATAAAGAGTATTTATTTATGAAGTAAATTAAGCTTTTTACAGTTTGAATTCTTTATATTCCAAAACTTTTGCGGGTATCATTATAGGTATTCTTTTGTACTTCAAATTCCAGTAGTCCAAAGCATGTTTATATTATCAACAACAGGATCATTTTAATGTTTCCATGTTTATACTGTTAACAGATGTAAATACATGATTTTGATAATGACATATTCCTTTTGCTGGAAGTTTCATATAAAGTTAGTCAAGAGGTGGCCGGCTTATTAATTACACTCAATAAATATTTATACATGGCTTATGACGTTGAAGTAATGCCAGAGGCTAAGAAAGATTTAAAAAAATTTGATTTAGAATTGCAAAAGCGATTTTTAAAGAAAATAGAAAAGCTTAAAGATTATCCATATATCCATGGAAAACCACTAAGGTGGACTCTGGCAGGCAAATGGGAATTATATTTCGAAAAGCGGTGGAGAATCATCTACGTAATTATTGAAAAAGAAAAGCTAGTGCAGATAGAAGCTATACTTCATAAGGATGATTTTTAAAGTCCCAGCTCTTTTTTGACATATTTGATCTTCTGTCCTTTACCGGCCAACCTTTCTTTCTCGCCTTTCCTAATTTTCTCCATAGCCTTAGGGCTAGATAAAATTTCGAGTGTGGACCTCATGCTTTCATATTCGTCCATTGATATGGTGATCCATTGTGTTTTATGTTCGCCACGAACTTGTAGTTGACTCATATGTATAATTTATATGGAATCTATTTTATAAATGTGTTTTAAATTATGTCCGGCACAATAGAGAAAGAGTATTTTTAATTTAATAGCAAATAAATTATGATTTAATGGTATTGGAAGAATTTGCAAACATGACAACAAACTTGTTAAGTAGAGCCATAGAAAGCATAGGCTTTACTGATATTATTCTGCCATTGTTTGTTTACACTATCGCTATTGCAATGTATGCGGTATTTATTTGGTTCTTTTACAGGTCTGTATCCAAGCGTGATCTATTCAAAAGAGGTGTTGGTGGGATAGGAAAAACAATAAGCCAAGTACTAAAATACTTTATTTTATTTCCAATACTAATTTTCATCTGGTTTGGAATTCTTACCGTGTTGATGTTCGTATTATCAAAAACTCAGACAACTGAAAATATACTTTTAGTAGCTGTTGCATTGATAGCTGCTGTTAGAGTTATGGCTTACTACAGAGAAAGTCTGGCTAATGATATGGCAAAGATTTTGCCTTTAGCTATTCTAGCTATATTCCTTATAGAACCAACGCTGCTTTCTATAGATTTAATCTTCGATAGAATATCACAACTGCCTACGTTAACAATACAGCTGTTCAATTATTTAATATTCATATTAATTTTGGAATTTATACTGAGAATACTTTTCCATATAAAAGTTGCACTTTCAAAGAAGAAGAAAAAGAAGTGAATCTGCCATTCATAAATATTTTTCAATAACAGACTTGCATTTGTCATACGTTTGCTCTATACCCATTCTACTTGTGTCAACTAATTCCATATTTCCAAATCCTGCAAAATTTTTATAATAGTCGCGGAATTTTTTATTTATAATTTTGACATAGTTCTTATCATCCTCTTTCCATTTTTTCTTGTCTTTTCTTAATCTCTTCTCTATTCTTTTCTGAATGCTGGAATTATTAGCATATAAAACCAATTCGAGAGTAGGATGTCTGATTTTCCCGTCTAAATAGTCATAATAGACTTTGAAATCGATAAACTCATTATGAGGGAACTTTCCCATTTCCATAAAAGCTTCAGAATAAAGCAAGACGTCATGAAGCCATCTGTCCGCTATAGTAATTTTGTTCTTGTTTATTATGTTAGACAATCGCTCATCTTTTTTAAAATACTGCTTTAGGAACCACATTTCCGTCTTATACACATCTCCACCCGGACCAACTGCTGGCGGTTTTGTTGTTTTGTCTATAATCTCAGGTATATAGCCCCAGCCATTTCTTTCATGAAGTAGTTTACAAATAGTACTCTTTCCTACGCCAAGCGCACCTGAAATGGATACTAACATCAACAAACACTTAATTCAAGTTTGATAGTTAATAAATAAATATGAATGAATTGCTGCTGATTGTAATAGCAATACTAGCTTGGCTGCTTTTTAAATTTCTAAGAAAAGATGCTGTGTTTATACCTTTGCCAATGGGAACTGTAAGAAAAATGCTGAAATTAGCTAAAGTTAGGAAGTCAGATGTACTTTATGATCTGGGTTCCGGTGACGGTAGGATAGTTGTAACTGCTGCAAAGGAATATGGCATAAAGTCTGTGGGTGTAGAGAAATCTAGATTTCTGTGTTGGTTGTCCAATATCAAAGTCAAACGAAATGGCGTTCAAAATAAAGTAAAAATAATTCACGGCGATCTATTTAAGCAAAAAATATCTGATGCTACAATCATTACAGTTTACTTAAGACAGAAATTAAATGACAGGCTCGAACCCGAATTGAAAAAACTAAATAAAGGGACGCGAATAATATCAGCTGATCATACTTTTAAAAATATTAAAGAAGCGAACAAAATGAAAGCTGGCCACTTTTATCTACGCCTTTATAAAGTTTAGTTTCTCACTTTAATTGTGCATCAAATGTCAGAAAAAAGTGGATTCTACATGGTAAATAACTTAAATAAGATGAATTTTGACATTTCTGAAGAGCAGAAGCTATTCTTAGAAGATGTTGACAAAGCTTGTAAAGAAATCAGACCCAAAGAGGACAAATATTATTCTAAGGGAAGATTTAATGAAGACATAGTACCTATTTT
>CAZPID010000077.1:0-3448 GCA_964586885.1 uncultured archaeon
AACAACTCTTCATAAGTTTTATCTTCCATTGAAAGTTTGGTGCCATATTGGTATTGCTCCCTTATCTCAGTTATTGTTTCTCTTTCTATTTGTTCTGCGGGACTAATTTTTGTGACATGTTCTAATAGAGACGAATCAAAGCTTATACTACCATCTTCTATAAGATGTGATATCAGTGTGAATGTACATTCTTGGTTGCCAGATTCATAACCAAGTTTTGCAAGTATTGCTAATAATGAATGGTACATAGCATAGAACGCGGCAGATCCGCACCAATCAGAAAATTTACTATCTTTCAAACTTACCATTAATTTCAGGTTATGCTCTGCCTTTTCTATATGTTTTCTAGCCTTTGAAATATCGGGCGTGATTCTCATAAGTCCCTTGTGCTTTCCTTCCTTTTTCAGCTCCTTTTCAGCCTTGCTCAAACACCACTCAACTTTGTTCTTTAAACGGCTCATTTAACCAGCTCAATTAATTTATCTTCTCCCAGTGCCACGACGCCCTTCAACGCATTTAATACAACTTTATCTTGCTTCATTATGTTGTCTTTCAAATCTTTCGATGACTGATAAACGGCATGTATGTTCTTTTCATTGATTTTATTCATCTCAATGATTTCTTTTCTCAAATCTTCAAATCTGTTTTGGCTTGTTACAACCAGCACATCAACGTCATTAGACTTGGCATCTTTTTCCAATACTGAGCCAAAAACAATTGCTATATCTGCGCCTTTGAGTTTTCTAATATCATGAATCCAGCGCTTTAAATATGCTGAAGCGTGTTCAGCCTCTCTTCTGATGACAAATTTTACATATTCTTTTGCATAATCATTGCTGAAATTAATCTTGTAAAAAACGGCCTTGCCTGCAGACTTCGGAACAACTATCCCCTCCTTTTCAAGCCTTTTCAATATTTTTAATGCCCCCATGGGCGTTATCCCGACTTCTTTGGAAATATTGTTGGCGTTGAAGTCCCTTTCCGGAGTCTTGAATATCTTCAATATAATAAGCATCTCGTTTCTCGTTATGTCTTTCAATTATATCAACTCCCAGTATATATATATAAACTATTAGTATATAAAAGTTGGCATAGTTGCTATTGGTCGGAGGAATCAAAGCTGCAGACGGTATTGGGAGGCTGGGTTCTGGAGATGGGCAGGAGTTTGTGATTGCACCTAGTAGTTTGACACAAAAGTCAGAGAGGTCATAAAAAATCACTTATTCAAGACTAAATAACAATTTTTTAACTATAGCTTCTACTTCTTTTGACATTTTAGGATTAAGACTAACTTCTAAACCATAGTTGGTAATCTTACTAATAATAAACTCTTCTTTAATCAATTCTATAATAATTAGATTTTAGATTATAAGGTAGAACTGTTTAAAGTTAGAGTTAGGTATGAGAAGCTAAAGGCGTTGAAGAAATAGGCTGCTCTTTTTTGATTTCCATTTCGTATGCTTTATTTATAATCTGCTTTTCAGCTTTAAGAACAATATTTAATATTGCTTGTGAGATCTCATTCTCATCGTTCCATGCAAACATTTTTGTATTACCGATCTTTCTAGTAAAAATAACTATCCCAAATTCTTCAAAATGCGGAAAAGCTTTAAATAAGGCATTTCTTGCTATTCCAGTTTCTTTTATTATCTCTTCCCTAGTGAACTCAAAAGGCCTTTTATCTAATAGAAAATCGAGTATTCTAGAAAAGGAAGTATTACCAAAAAGATCAACAATGATAGAGTTAGTATTAGTGTTCACAGCAATCCCCAGCCTTTATAAAATAATGTACTTAAAGGTACTTAAAGGTATTTAGATAGATCAATATATATATTGAAAAACATACTAAACTTGTATAGATCAATATATATATCAGTATGATAAAAAGCATAAATATATATAAATCTAATACTTAATAGGTATGTTAATATGAAATCAATCAACGAAGATGAAATGAAAGGAAAAATCATTGAAAGACTTATTAGATATGGCATAATAGGAGCGAATGTGTATAAAAATATACGAATAGTTAAATCATTATTTCGTAAGCATCTGGTTGGAAAAGCTTACAGACTCGTCGAAGAGATGATTAAAGACGGCATTCTAATTTCACATAAAGGCGGGGACTGTATTTCTGTTAATTTAAGTTCAGCAGATTTAAAAGCGGAAGTTGACAGGTTGATTGAAATCTTTTTAAAGACTAAATTCAAAGGATAATATTATGTCTAGAATAGGAAGAACTGTTAAAAAAGTGCAAGATAAGACACTATTAATAAGAGCATTAGGAGAAAGCCCCACAATGAAGATTATAGACTTCTTCCTTGACAATAGAAGCGACTACTCCAAAAAAGAGATTATAGAACACACAGGCATGCCAAAAACCACTTTATATAAAATATGGAAAGAATTGGAACGATTTGGTATAGTAATTGTTACAAGAAAGTACGGGAAAGCAAAGCTATTTAAATTAAATGGAAACAATGACATAGTTAAAAATTTAATGGCTTTAGACTTTATTCTAGGAAAATATGCCATGAATAAAATCATATGTAAGGGCCCGGTTATAGTAAATAAAACTCCAGAAACAGCTACAACAATATACTAACTATAATTAGAAGGAGAGCAAGTTTAGAAACATTTAAATTTGTTTTCTTCTTCAGCCATATGTATGTAAAGGAAGCATTGTCATATTTTATCGCAGATGGATGATAAACCTAAATATAACACAATGGTATTTTTGTTAATTTCCATGAAGTTAATGGAATTGGCATAGGGTCGGCTGCACCTAAATTTATTTCAATTTCACCGTAATGAATTTTTGAAAAGTCTTCTAATGTACATTTAATACGGTCTGGACTGTCACGTCCTATTTTACCGTCAAATACTTTAATTTTTTGTAATATATTAAAGTTATAGTTTTACTAGTTTGCAGATGAATTTTCAAATATTGATTAGATATTTTTGAAGCAGAGAATTACCTAAGAGAGAAGGTAGTTTGAATTAATCTCGATGATAATATCTTATATTCTAGTTTTCAATAATTTATTATGAAACCGAGCGACGAGTTCACAAAAAACAAGTATGTGATGGTCCCTTTTATGATATCCTCTCCGGAAATTCTTAGGAAAATTTATGAATATACATTAAAGAAAGCCAACGAAAATTTCAAATTCGATTCTCAAGTGCCAAATACACCAAGTTTTTACTGTGATCCTGTAATGGAATCTCTATTGAAAGATTTACTACCAAAAATGGAGAGTTTTACAGGATTGAAACTTTTTCCAACTTATTCTTATTTCCGCATTTACAAAGGTGGTGATATTTTAGAAAAACTGCTCCGTAGAAACCCTATAGGATAGCACCACCAAATTTATTTTGGAGAGTGGTTCTAAATGACAATTAGTGATTCTAAGATATTAAGCTTTACCGGCCATTGCCTTGACAAGAT
>CAZPID010000078.1:0-3442 GCA_964586885.1 uncultured archaeon
CGTTGTTCCAATACCTACACGATCATTTGTTTCATTGACAAACAAAGTTCCTGAATCAACATTCAATTCCCCAGTAACATTCAATCCCCCAGTAATTCTGATCCAACCATCAACAATATTATCAATGATTTCTCCAAGAGCAAAAGTGACCTTTTGAGCAAAAGTAAGATTAACCGGTCTAATCTCTCCAGATTCGTTCAAAGAAACATTTAGAAATTCATTCAGGATAGTTCCCCAGACATCAACATCCCCCCCAACAGTTGGAAGCCTTGCAGCAAAAACATTTAGGCCTAAAAATGTGATTAAAAAAAATAATAAAAGAAAGGTGAAAAAGAATTTAGTTTTCATTTTTTCCGCCTCTTTCAGATTTATTCTCTGAAGCCAACCAAATCATTACAATTGCTCTCACAATCTCCGCATCACTCCTTCCAAAAATCTCTTCATAACTACGAATAATGTTCATTTGCCCTTTTGTAAAAGTCAATTGAACTTTCACTACCTCTTTTTTTCTTGGTGGCATATATAATAACATTATTATTAGACTATATAAAGATTGTGAATAGAATATAAAAACAATCTTAATAGATAAATATGATAAGGCGTATGAATTTCGGAGCATGTCTAAAAAATAGGAGCATCGACAACCAAATTAATAATTAGAGGTTGTTTACGATAGGAATTTTATGTGTTTTTGTTATCTCGAATGCTTAAATTTCTTGATGCATGAAAAATACGTAACACAATAGTAACACGGTTGTATTACATTATAATTATTTTGATAACGGAATCTCGCATTTTAACCAAGTATACGTCCTTGTAATATTCACAATACTCATACCTGTTTCTTTGGTGTAAAATACAAATACCTCAAGATTTTTTTATCTTCTCCTATGTTTCTTTCGCTTCTTTTTGATAAGATAGTGTTTCTTAGGTTTTTCTTTAGACCCAGTCTTCTTTCTCCTAGCTTTCTTATTTATTCTCCCACTCCTTAGCTTTCTAATAATTAGTATCAGAATCCCTATTAGAACCGACATCCCAATAATTACGCTGACAAGATAATAATCAAATCTCTTCTCAGGAGGTAAAAAAATATCAGGTTTTCTTATTTCAAAATCTTGTTTGAATTCATCAGATACATCTTCGTTATACAAAGTTTCTAAAACAAGTGTGTATTTTCCTTCATCTAAATTTAGTCCTTTAAAAGATTTTATGAGAACTGCTGTTTCAATAGTAATGCTTTCTTGCTCTCTGTGGATTTCATTTCCCCTTTCATTCAAAATAATAAATGTTAAATCAATTAAGGTAGGTTCTGTTCCAAAGTATTCAAAGATAGCTACTGCTCTTAAATCATCAGAACTTTCTATTAGAATTTCTTCTAAAGAAAAACTAATACCAAACAATTGATAAACTTCTGCAATCCCTTCACCAACAATTAACTCAACAGTTCTATGGGATTCAGCGCTTATAGACCTAAAACTTACTTTTGCTTTCAGCTGATATGTTCCCGATTCTATGTTAGTTGGCAGGAATAAACTAGCAGTTTCTGTTTTTTCTTCATTACTTCCCATAAAGATAACATCAGAACCAGAAGTTATTATTTCTCCATCTTTTTCAATCCAGAAGTCTATTGTAATGTCATTATTAATATTTCCGACACCTTTAACAAAATATGTAAAATCAAATAATTCTCCCAATGTTAAAGTAGAGTCAAAATCTAGTATTTTAATATCAAATTGTATTGATTGTATTGGTTGTGCAACAGCGCCTCCCCCCCCACCACCTACTTCATCAGTTTCTCCTTGGCCATATAAACCAGGGCCGTACTTTCCAGATCCATAATTAGCAGCTTGGACCAGGGGTATAATTAAAAATATCAGAAATACCATCAATCCTAAAATCTTAACGCATTTCATTTTTTTATTATCTCCTTTTCAACTTTTTTTATCATCTACAATCATTATCTTTTTTTGGCTATAGCCATAATATATTATTTCAAAATATTTCATAATATTAAAATATTTTAAAAGATGGAATGAGTTGAGTGGTAAGTGTTGGGAGATTATCTTGGAAAGAATTTAAATAGATTATTCGTTACATATTATTTCTTAGAAAAATTTAGATGGAATGTTCGGTACATATAGAAAATAAAGAAGAAATGAATATTTTATAATATTAAAACATTTTTGTCTTATAATCTATTATGTATATTGAAAGAGTCAACAATTTAGTATTAATAAATAAATCATTTTAATATTTATTATCTAAAATTAATAAACTTTAAATATCTTATATATCAAAATGATTAGATATCTAAGTGGTTATTTTGGAGTTAAAAGTTTTAAACAAATCGGACAATGAGATAGGCTTTTCAGTTGAAGGTATTCCAGTATCACTCGCTTCAGCTATAAGGAAAGCTATGATTTCAGAAGTTCCAACAATGGCTATAGAAAAAGTAACTTTCAAGAAAAATGATTCTGCTTTGAATGACGAAGTAATTGCCAATAGGCTAGGCCAAATACCTTTTACTTTTAACAAGAAAGCCTACAATCTTCCTGAAAAATGTATTTGCAAAGGTAAAGGCTGTAGCAGATGTCAAATCGAAATGGTGTTGAAAAAGAAAGGCATTGGAGTTGTTTATTCAGGAGATATAAAGACTACATCTAAGGATGTAAAACCTGTTTTTGATAAGATGCCTATAACTGAAATGTTTGAGCCGAAAGATAGAATTGAGTTTACAGCCATTACTACTCTTGGCATTGGAAAAAAACATGCGAAATGGCAAGGAGCAGTTGTGGGCTATAGAAATTTAGCAAAAATAACTGTAAGCAAAGATTTGCACGGCAAGAAGGAGCATGTTGACAGCTGTCCTGTAAATGTTTTTGATCTGAAGGGAGACAAAATTTCTGTAAGCAGACCTTTGAATTGCATACTTTGCATGAACTGTGTTGACGTGAGCAAAGGTAAGATAAGTGTTGATCCTATTAATGATAGTTTTGTTTTTAATGTTGAGACAGTTTCTGGGCTAGATATTAAAGATTTAGTAAAGAGCTCCCTGGAAGTACTAGACGGAAAGCTTGATACTTTTGAGAAGGCTTTAAAGAAAGTTGCTTGAAATTAAAAAAGGCAAATAGCTAATTTTTAAAGAGTGACTACTTTTTACTCTTCTTATCCTTCCTTCTAGCCAGCAATTCAAACATACCAGTACCAGAAGGTATAACCTGGCCTATCATTACATTCTCAAGCATGCCTTTTAGCATGTCCTTTTCATTCCTGACGCTGGCCCTTACCAAATGCTTTATTGTTTCCTCGAATGCAGCCCTCGCGAGAATAGAACTCTTTGATCCAGCAACACCATATCTTCCTATAGGTTCTATTTTACCAGCAAAAGTCATTATGTCCCCTACTAGATTAATATGTCTTACATCAATGTCCAGCCCCTGTT
>CAZPID010000079.1:0-3440 GCA_964586885.1 uncultured archaeon
CTTACAATACCTGACAATTTTTTATATTGGTTAATTTTGCCATGGGTAATAGCATCTACTTTCATTGTACTATCTGGAGCTGCAGCTCACTTAAGCTATAACAAAAGAAAGAAAAAAATTACTAAAAGATATTTTCTAAGAGGATTAAAAATAGCAGCATTTGCGGGATTGATAACTTTATTTACTTACATTTTTGTACCTCAGGGAACAGTACTATTTGGAATTTTACATTTCTTTGCTGCTAGTTCATTTATTGTACCATTTTTTATAAAATATAGAAAACTAAACTTGGTAGCCGGAATCCTGATTGTTATAGTAGGATTTTACCTTCAGTTTATACAATTCAATTTTAATTATCTATTTTGGCTAGGTTTCATACCCGAAGGATTTTTTACATTTGATTATTTTCCTATAATGCCATGGCTGGGAGTTTTATTATTAGGAATATACTTTGGAAAGAGTATTGTAAATAAAATATCAGGACTATCCTTCAATAACAAAATTTCAAATGCTTTATCATTTTTGGGCAAACATTCTTTAACAATTTATTTGATTCATCAACCAGTTCTAGTTTTAATTTTAATCTTAGTTGGTTACAGGATTTTTATTTAGATTTGTAATTATTTTCTAATCCAGATAAATCCATGGTTGACTTCTATTATAATTTTACCATCCTTTTTTAACGAATTAAAATATTCTATAAGCTCTTTTTGCGTAGAGGGTTTGATTTCTTTGAAAGATTTATGAAAGAACCAATCAACTAACTCCAATACCTCTTTCATAGAAGGTATCATTATAAAAGTTTCAATCACTTTAGTTTTCGGCTTATAGCCCATCAATTTAACCATATCTGCAACGTACTTGTAATCCCTTTGTTCGTACTCAGATGAATGTACTTTTCTTATTTTGAAGAAAAATTCCCTGAGCATCTTAAGATACTCTCCAGTTTTTGAATGATGTATAATCAGTAGCTTCCCGCCTTTCTTCACATGCCTCAAAAGTTTTCTTATAGTGCTCTTCCATCTGTGTTCGAATGACGGATAGAGCAGTATGTGGGATGCAACTACCAAATCGAACTCTCCGAGAAAATCGACTTTAGTCCAATCACGATGCAAAAATTTTATTTTCTTTAATAATTTAGCCTTCCTTCTGAACTGGTTCAATAGCTTTTTGTTGTCGTCCAAAGCTACCGTTCTAGAAACTATTTTCGCTATATGAAGAGTTATATCCCCATTCCCACATCCTACATCCAAAAAGCTCCAGCTTCTTTTAGGCTTCATGAGTTTTATAATTTCTTTAGAAAGAACTCTTTTCTCATTCGTGTATTTCAAGAACTTCTGGAATAAGCGTCCTCTTTTCTTATGAATTTTTTTCATAAACTAATTATCCGATTTCAGGTACTTATTCAGTCAATTTATTTATCTTCGCAGCCAGAATGAAATCATTCTCCGACAGCCCGCCTATTGCATGAGTGTATGTCGTTATCTTTACATTGTTCCAAGAATATACCAGAATATCAGGGTGGTGGCCTTCGGATTCCGCCAGTTCGGCAACTTTGTTTACGAACATTATAGCTTTGTTAAAGTCCTTAAACTTGAAATCCTTTTCTATCTTATTATCCATAATCTTCCAATCTACGACCTCTTTCAAGAATCTATTTGCCTCATCCTCTGTGAAAGGATCTACACCGCCTTCACATGGGACGCATTTCTTTGTTGTAAGATCCATAAATAAGAATTATCCTAGTTTAATTTATCATTTTCTATACGTCCAAAATGACATTAGCTTTCCATCCGTCTTCTACTTCTTCTACTTTAAAATAGTGCAATGACACAGCTTTAACATCCACAATCATCTCATGTTTTTTTACATCAATCTTCTCTCCATATGCATTGCATTTCAGATGCCATTTTTCATTCTCGGAAAATATATCAATTTCAAACTTGTTGAAGATTAGCTGCTCGGCGTCCTTGTAGAAAATAATCTCCTGAAGGAAATTGAACAAGAGCATATCTATTTTATTATTCTCAACTTTTATCTCTTTTTTTACTGTAGTATCAATGCTTTCCAAATTTTTAACCATAGTATTTGTTACTGCTAATGCTGATGATTCAAATAACTCCTTAATAGTTTTTCCATCTGCTTCAAAATCTATATCTGCTATAGCCACATCCTCTAAAAATTTGTACGACATTTTATCAAACTCTTTAATAAGATTATAGATAAATAATTTAATACGATCAAATTTCACATTTTTGTAATTCTTCTAACACCTTTTCTTCTAATTTTTTGACATTCCTTCCAATGAAAACCAGTTCTGTTTTTTCAGCTTCAAACTTTTCGAAATCCCATTTTCCATTTATGTAATTAAATAGATATGAACCATCATCAAATTTTACAAATCCTTTAGCACGAAAAATATCACTTTGCAGAGCAGCAGCAAATCTGTCAAAAAGATCTCTGTCGTAAGTCTTGCTAGATGCCACACTAAAACTTTCTAAACTCTCTTTTTTCAAATGATCATGTCTTATATTTTTAACCTTCTTTTTAGTTATCAGCCCGAACAACAACCTTGTATTGATATCACATTTCACGCAATCCAAAATCAAAGCATTAGAGTTAATAGTTTTCATCAAGCTATAAACATCTTCAAACTGTTCACTGCTGACCAAATCTACTTTATTTATTAGAATTATGTCTGCCATCTCTATCTGTACCCTTGATGTATGTCCAATCTGAGGATACTTTATTACACCATCAGCATCCACTACAGTTATCACAGTATCTAATTTTACTTCAGGAATATTTTTTTCTATATATATAATTATTGCATCAGGTTCGGCAACACCGGTAGTTTCTACAAATATGACATCAGGGCTAGCTTTTACTACAATTTCCTTTACAGCAGCTTCGAACTCCCCTGTTAATGAGCAGCATACACAGCCTCCACCCAGGTCAACCATATCAATATCCTTGCCTTTGATAATCTTGCTGTCTATAGCTATCTTGCCAAATTCGTTCATCAGAATCGCAATTTTCTTGTCTGTTGAGTCAATTATTCTTTTAAGTAAGGTTGTCTTACCGCTACCAAGGTAACCTGTAATTATAGAAACTGGAATTTTTTTACTAGCCATAATTATACTTTAATTATAGAGAAATATCTAACCCTTTACATTGCCCAAAGGAATTAATTTACAGACTTTCCTAGAAATTCCTGCTAAATGAGTAGCTTCAATTACATCATCAATATTTTTATATGCACCACCAGCTTCTTCTGCTAAACCTGAAAATGAAGTTGTTTTAACATAAATTCCCCTTTGTTCCATTTCTCTTTGAAGTCTGTCACCTCTCCACATTCTTCTTGCTCTAGTTCTACTCATTGTTCTTCCAGATCCATGTGCAGTACTGCAAAAAGTATCACCTGCTTTCTCACCGCCAAC
>CAZPID010000080.1:0-3438 GCA_964586885.1 uncultured archaeon
TATCAATTTTGCTACTAAGCCATGTTCTCTACTATGAGATGTTATAATTATACTCTCTCTCAAAATTTCATCCGAAGATATCCTATCAAGCACTTTTTTATATTCTTTCTTATAGAGGGGCGATAAGAGAAAAACAAACTTCACTTTAATCCTTTCATTAACTTTCTTAATGGCTTCTAACAAATAATTCAGACCTTTGAATATTACTGGCTTTGCAACAAAAAGGCAAACAATTTCAGAATTGTCAATACCTAACCTTTTCCTAACCCCTTTCCTAAACCTTCTCATCTTAGGATCGAACATTTCATCAACGCCATGAGGTATAACAAGTATTTTTTTTGGGTCAGCACCAATTTTTATTAAATCATTTTTAGTATGCAAACTAGGCGAAAAATAAAATTCAAAAGGAAGGGAGAATAAAATCTTCTGTTCGATAAAGTATGAAATTCCTTTCAGTTTGTAGAATTCTACCATCTCTTTCAATGACCAAACTTCATGGACGCTAACAGTTGCAGGTATTTTTTTCAGAGTTGAAATAATAGCCGAAGGAACCATTGAAGGGTATGTGCTTGTGTGGATAACATCGAATTTTTCTTTGTTAAATAAAGCATGTATCGAGGCTTTAAATCCAAACCCCCAACGTCCTTTGCCAAGCCTCTTGATTTTAATCCCTCTATAATTTTCAAAACCCTTCGTACCATCAGCATGAGCAGTTATTACAGTTACATCATGTCCCTTCTTTACCATTTCAGTTGCAAGATTTAAGAATAACGTAGGTACACCGCCGACATGCGGATAAAAAAAGTCAAGTATGTACAATATCTTCATAAAATCACTTCTGATGTAAGACTTTATCATAAAAAATTTCAAAGTCTTTCATCAAAACCTTCCAATCAAATAATTTAACACGTTCTTGCGCTTTTTGTTTTAACTTATTCCTTAATTTCTTATCTTCCATCAAACTAACTAAAGCATTAGCTAAACTTTCCTTAGACTGATTAATTAATAATCCGGCTCCATTTAATACATTATTTACTTCACCCACAGCATTGGCAATTATAGCACAGCCCAAAGCCATATATTCTGGAAGTTTTACAGGCGAACGCGCTTTATTTTGTATATTATCTTTCATAGGCATCAATGCTACATCAGACGAATGTAATACTTGATTTTTTTGGTCTTCGCTTATCCATCCAAGAAATCTAACATTTTTTTCTATACCAAGCTTGCGAGTTAATCCTTCGAATTCACTTCTTCTTTCACCCTCACCAACAACAATTAAATTCAAATCAATTTTCTTAAGAGCCATTGCTACAGAAGGTAAGATGTATGGTAGCTCACTTGTAGAAGATAATGTCCCAACAATTACTACAGAATTACTAGGCAATTTAGTCTTCTTAACATTCTTATAACTATCTAAATCTATCCCATTTGGCAAATATGTTACTGGTTTTTTATATCCCCTTTCTTTAGTGTAATTCTCTAGAAATTTTGAGGTTACACTTATCCCGTCAACTTTGTTAAAAGACCATTTTTCAAAAAAAATGTGCATTTCACGTATGATTGGTGGCATAGAATATGCTAAACCACCCCTCCCTTCCCAATCATCCCAGTCTAGTACCACTTTCTTAGACTTAAGCCTGCCGGCAATTATTGATGGCAAAAGTGCTTGCGGTATAGTCTTGGAAGCATGTACTATATCAAAATCCAAACCCAATAGAGATAAAAATTTTGGAAAAGAAGAAAGCGCATAATTTATCCTTTTAAAACTTACTTTAGGTAGCAGCTCTTTTTTCTTCAAACTTATCCTAGGCGGCAGTTCTATAAGTTCAAATGGTATTTTCTGTGGTAAGCCTTCCTTTTCTCTCTTTGTGGCAAGAAACGTGACTTCATGTCCATTGTTGTGTAATATGCTAACCATATTTATGAGTCTTCTTCCAGTAGCTTCCCAAACATCAAATGGATTTACAAAACAAATCTTCATTTCTATCAATTAATAATAGTTTAATTTATTAGAGAAAAGTCTTTATTCGAATCCTGCGTCATTCAAGATTTTCTTATGATCAAACCCGATTCTGTTGGGCAATTTATCAAAAAACTTTATCTCACTACTTTCAGGCCCAATTTTTAATTTTCCACCTATAGGAGTTACTAGATATGCTAAGCTTATAGAATGTTTATTTGAGTCTCTATTAGGATTATCATAAATTCCAATGAATTTTTTAGTTTTTACTTTCAACCCAGTTTCGTCCCTCGCTTGTCTTTGGACTGCATTTAATAACCTTTCTTTATAAAGTACTCTACCTCCTACCAAACACCAGTAACCCTTGCAAGGAGGAATATATCTTTTAATTAACAGTGTTTTATTACCTTTTTTGAAAACAAGATCGACACAAAGTATAGGAACAGATTTAGTTATTTTTTTATAAAGTTTTTCATTTAGCCATCCTTTTTTCATGTTCTATCAACCATCCTACAGTTTTCTTCAATCCTTCGTCTAAAGATATTTTTGCAGACCACCCAGATTTTTTTATTTTAGATACATCTGGTGCACGTCTTCTAACATCATATTTAAATGACGATATATTTTTAAACTTTATCGGTTCTTTGCGACCACACAACCCCCATATTTTACTAGCAAGTTCTATAACACTAATTTCAACACCACCAGCTATGTTAAAATCGTCATTTTCAGCATTTTCAGCAACAAAAATTACTCCGTCAGCAATGTCATCCACATAAGTATAGCTCCTTATTTGTTTTCCATCACCCATAATTTCCAAAGGATATTGACCACTGACCAACTTTTTTACCAAATCTGGTATCACATGAGCATACCCTATGAAATCACCCGGCGTTTCACCCGGACCATAAGCATTGAAAGGCCTAACGATATCAAAAGGAATCCCGAATTCATCATAGTAGGTTCTACAGATATATTCACCAATCAACTTTGAAAAACCATATCCAGTCAATGGTGGTGGTGAAGTTTCTACAGCCTTTTCTGGGGTTGGAAATTCTTTAGTCCTTTCGAAAACCATTGATGAGGAAACGCATATCATTTTAGGTTTGGTTTCTTTGGCCGCATCCCACAAATTCAGCGCCATTATAGTGTTATCCCTAACACTTGTGGCTGGATATTTGTGAAAGTATCCAATACCACCTATTTTAGCTGCAAAGTGAAAACAAACATCAATGTCTTTCAATGCTTTTAGTGCCACATCTTTATTTAACAAGTCTGCTTGAACGAATTCTATTTTTTCCATGAAATCTTTTAAGTTAGCTGCCTCACCTTTTGACAAATCATCCAACACTCTAACATTAGAACCTTTATCAACCAATCTTTTAACAACTCTTGATCCAATAAACCCTGCCCCGCCGGTTACTAAAACGTTTTTTTTTGACAAATTCACTGTTTACCACTGCCAAACCTCATAT
>CAZPID010000081.1:0-3408 GCA_964586885.1 uncultured archaeon
CTTTCAGCTACTTCTAGTTTGGGTTCAGGCTGAACATCTGACCAAACAGTGCTCTTTATCTCATTGTCAGTTAAAAATTTTAATAAATTATTTACCACATCTGTTTTCTCTAGCAAAAATTTGTCTGTTACAAAAAATGTATTTTTATGATTTAACTTTTTTATCATGTCTCCCAGCTTCTTGGAAGAGCCGACTCCAAAATGAACTTCAACTGGGTTCCAAAATTTCTTGATAACCTTAACGTCATCTGAATCGTGTTGCATTTTTTATCCTAAAAGTGTTTTTAAATTTAACTACTTATATTTTATTAATGAAGATAACAGATGTTAAAACATTCCCTCTTTTTGCATCATCAAATGAACCTATAAGTGGATTTATGCCTTTCAAAGAAAAACTTGAAAAAATAGCAAGAGGGGGATATGCGTCTTGTTTTGTTGAAATTAAAACTGATGAAGATTTAACTGGAATTGGAGAGTGTACAGTTAGGGGTACACCTAGACCACATGCAGCAATTATAGAAGATTTGATAAAACCAGTTTTAATTGGAGAAAATCCAGAAAATGTTGAGGAAATTTGGACTCTGATGTTTAACCTTCTCAGTACACGTGGTCATTCTCGTGGATATTTTATAGAATCTATTGCTGGTGTAGATTGTGCCCTTTGGGATTTGATTGGGAAAGCTAAAGGCAAGCCTGTAAGTGAAATTTTAAGCAAAAAACCGAATAATAAAATAAAGACTTATGCGTCATCAGTTCTACATGGAAAACCAGAAGAAATGGCAAAAGAGTGTGAAAGATTAGTTAGTCTTGGTTATGATCAAATTAAGATAAAGACTGGGATGGGAGTTGAGAAAGATGCGGAAGCTATGGAAGCTATTAGAAAATCTGTAGGATACGATGTTCTTATAATGTGTGATGCAAATTCTGCATATGATGCTAACTCAGCAATAAAAGTTGGTAAAAAATTAGAAAAGTATGAATGTTTTTGGTTCGAAGAGCCTGTCCAACATTATGATTTTGATTCGTATGAAAAAGTTGCAAAGGCTTTAGAAGTTCCTATTGCAGCCAGCGAATCTTTATTCACAAGGTTTGATTATCAGCATTTGCTTTCTCATGATGCAGTTGATTTCATTCAGTTTAACATTGGAAGATGCGGTGGGATAACAGAAGCCAGAAAAATTTTCGAACTAGCTGAAAAATATGGCAAGCCTGTTACATTGCACGTTGGATTGTCCGGTGCTGGTGTAAGAGCTTCTGTCTTGAATTTCGCTTCTTCTATAGAAAACAAAGATTTTCCACTATACGAACTTTATTATTTACCTAATCCTTTGCATACAGAAATAATTAAAAAACCCATTGAAATATTTAAAGAAGGTTACACAGAATTACCTAAAGGTCCCGGATTAGGATTAGAATTAGACGAAAATAAGATGATTAAATTTCTAGCTAAATAGGCTATTTAGTTTTAAACCATGCGTATGGGAAGTAAGTTTAATAGATATTTTTAAATTGTGAAAAATGAATTGGAAATTTTTCCTTTGCCGTTGTTGAAGAGGATTAAAGGTATTTAAAGTTTAGTGTAGAATTATATTTAAGGATTATTATGCTATTATTAAAACCCCAAAGGCCGACAATAGTAGGAATGATAAGGAATTTTTCAAGACTTTCATATGATCTTACAGGTCTAAAAGGTGTGCTTACACCAACTACAGTATATTGTACAAACTGTAATAATGAGATGGTTAAAGATGAGTCTGGTCAAGGAGGTGAACCTCTAGGAAGTCCTGACCCAAATAAATTTAAAGGACAACCATTCTTTAATATGTTTTCTCTTTATGTCTGTCCAGATTTATGTGGACCTAACATAGACGGTGAAAAAATAGTACAGAGCGTAGGTGCACCATCAAGATGGCATAAATTCAGGGATTATATTGAAGGTAGAGAATGTCATTGCTGGGAAAAGTGAATAGTTTTAATTAAGCTAATCCGGTTCTATAGAAACCAGCACAGCTTCAAGCTCAGATAGTTTTGATATTGTTTTGTAAGCTCCCCTGTTGATAAGCTCTTCGGATGTCAGCGTGTTGGTTACAGAAATAACTCTGATTCCTGCTTCTTTGGACAAGTCTATATCAGGGAGTTCATCCCCAACAAATACTATTTCCTCCTTGGTCAAGCCGTATTTTTTTATGATGTATTTTGTATGGCCAACGCCTTTAGTACCTTGGAAACCTAAACCCATGATCTCATTGAAGTATTTACTTATGCCTACACTTGCTGCAGACTCGTTTAACACGCTGTGTGGAACAGAACTTGAAATATATAATATTCTGCCTTTGTTCTTTTGTTCAACCAATACTTTAACGGTATCCGGATAAAGCCTTTCAGGAACTATTACAGAGCTATTCAGCTTGTCGAACTTGTTGCTAAGGCGATTGTATTCTTCCTCGGAAAGCTTTCTATTTATGGTTTGTTCAGCTATCTTGTCAAATAGAAACCTCCTGGATACACCTGAATATTTCTTATAAGATGTTTCTACGTTCTTGGGATCCACGCCAAATTCTTGGGAATAAACTATACCTGCATTTTTTACCTTTTCTCCAAGCGAATTCACGAGAGTGCCGTCAAAGTCGAATCCTACAGCTTTTACCGCCATAATTATCATAGATATTGTGAAGTTTAAATTATCTTTTATAAATAATCTTTATGTCGAAAAAGTTTTGCCCAAAATGCGGAAAAGAAGTCGAAGAATTTCATGACAATTTATGCAGTGATTGCTTTCTGAAGCCAAAAACATCTATAGCAAACATGCCGAAATCTATTATTGTAAGGAAATGCAAGCTTTGCGGCAAGTACTTAATAGACGAAAAAAGATTCAACAGTATAGAAGATTGCGTGGAAGAAAAAGCGAAACAGCTATTTAAAAAATCCAATATTGCTTCTGTAAGCTTTCGCTTGGATAGAAAAAGAGGCAAGATCCATTTCACGATAACAAGTAATTTCGATGTTTTGGGGAAAGAGGAAACTACAGATACATTTCTGGTTTTAAAAAACATTGTATGCAAATATTGTTCCATGAAAGAATCAGGATACTACCAGACTGTTCTACAGATAAGACTGCCGAAAGACTTGATGGAGTCTGTAATGGATGAAATAGTCAAGCACATATCTTTTCAGAACCAATTTGATCCACAGGCATTTATAGCCAAGGCTGATAGGACAAAAGAAGGGGTAGATTTGTACATAGGATCAAAGAAAGCTGCAAATGAAATAGTCAGAATATTGAGGAAGGAGATTGGTATAAAGACAAAATTTTCCAGAAAAATCGGCGGCAGGTTGAAAGGCAAAGAGGTTTATAGGGATACTATTCTAATTACAATTCAATAATAGTGATAAAATGTATAAACGAGAA
>CAZPID010000082.1:0-3359 GCA_964586885.1 uncultured archaeon
ATTCTCTTGGAATAAAAATGCTGTCAATAGAAGAGTTGGAAAAAATAGTAAAGGAAGTTTTGTCGCAGCCAAACTTGAATGTCGGTAAGGCAATCGGCTATGTTATGAGTAAAGTCAGAGGCAAAGCTGATCCTAAAGTTGTCATAGAACTTGTAAAAACATACCTAAAAAATAATGGCAAATAAATGAATAAAAAACAACAAGTTTCAAATAAAATACGAAAAACCGCTAATAAAAAAACTCGTTAACGTGTTATGATAGATTAGATCTTTGTATGGCTACTAACTGTTTTACCTTACTTACATCTTTTGGAAATTCTTTGCCTCTTTGAATAAGATTTTTTTCTACTTTTATCGGATTGAATTTATCAATCAAGTAATCAACTGCTTTGTTTGTGTCAAAATTTTTACAAGAAAAAATATCTACAGAAGCATGTCGCTGATCAACAAATGTATGTATGCTTATATAGGATTCAGCTATTAAAACAAAACCTGAACATCCTCCTCGATCAAAAGATCCTTCTTTTCCAGGATATTTGATTATCTGTGGTTTGGATATTTTATGCATGTTTATGATGTCTGGCAATTCATCTAAAATCTTGTAAATCAATTTTTCAGAATTTAGTTTGTCTTTATTACAACCATACATATCCAATGTAAGATGTGGACCTAACATATAGAAAAATCACCTTAAATCATTTTATAAATCTTAAGAATAGCATACAGCAGGTTTAGTCGGTATGCCTTTTTCTATTAGCCTAAGATCAGTTTTTAATCTGTTTGTATATTCATCATCATCAGGATTAACAATATGCTGTTTTTCGTGTTCTAAAACCCTAGTTCTGTCATAAGAATCGGTTATTTTTAATGCATCTATAGAAATATTTCGATTTTGAGGCGTACAATAACCTAGTACTCCAGGTCCGCACCAAAATTCTTCATTGATATGCAAATCATCTTTAGCATAGTACATAAATAACTACTGGTTAAAGGAAGCTTAAATAATTTTACCAATTAAATAGTTGCTCTTTACATTAGTAATTTCTATTTTAATGAATTTTCCGAGAAAATCTTTAGATGATTTTACAACTACAGGCCTGTAACAATAATTTCTGCCCATCCAAGTATTTTCAACTGTTCCTTTTTCATCAATTAAAATTTTTCCTTTCCAATTAATCCATTTTCTATTGTTTTCCATACCAATTTTCTTATTAAGATCATGTAGTTCTTTGCTTCTTTTACTTACAATCTTTGAATCTACTTGCTTCATCTTAGCTGCAACTGTACCTGGCCTAGCACCATACTTGGATATGTTCACAATATCTGGTTTGATTTCTTTTATCAAGTCTATGGTTTTTTGAAAATCTGAATCATCTTCACCAGGATGACCAACTATGATATCTGTACTAAGAGTTAGTTCTGGTATTGCTTTTCTAAATTCTTTTACATAATAAACAAAATCTTTAACGTTATACCCTCGTCTCATTATTTTCAATATTTTATTGCTGCCTGATTGAACACATAAATGTAGGAATTTGAAAGTTTTATCGTTTTTATAAACTTCTATTAAATCTTTCAGTTCTATTTTTTTAAAGTGCAGCGGATTCATCATACCAACTCTGACTAGAAACTGGCCCTCTATCCTTGTTGCAGACTCTAGAAGTTCTGACAAGTTTGTATTAATATCCCTACCATAAGCAGACATATCCTGACTTGTTAGCCAAATTACTTTACAACCATCAGTAATTGCCTTCTTAATTTGATCACGAATTTTATCTGGTCTGTAACTTCTTAAATCACCACGAGCAATCTTAGTCTCGCAGAATGTACATCTAGATAAACAGCCGGAATTTACTTCTACAATATCTATAACTGGATTAGTTCTAACATGCGGTAAATCTGCTTTCTCAGCATGCCCATTAATTTCAACTAGCTTTTCACCACGTAAAGTTGCATTTACTACACCAACGATTTTATCTACGGAATCTGGTCCAACTAAGCTTGCGCTAGAGTTCAGCTTACTAACAACATTAGGTTCAGCCTTTGCAAAACATCCTGATACAACAAGTGGTTTATTATTTTTTGTCAACTCCTTTATTCTAAAAATCATCCTATCTGCAGTTGGAGTTTTAACTGTGCAAGTTGTTATCATGTTTATATCAGATTTATCTGGAGAATCTACAATAGAAAACCCGTTCTGTTTTAAAAGTCCTAACATTATCTGATTGTCAGTTACATTGGCAGTGCAACCATAGACTTCTGAATATATTTTTGGTATTTTTATCACCTTGCATGTATTTCTACAATATCATTATCATTTAACTTATAATCTAAACCTACTTTCTGACCACTGAACTTAGTATTATTAAATATTCTTGCAAATTTAAAATTCTTTAAAAAGTCTTTATGTACTTCTTTGGTTACATCCTCTACTGTAGAACCGGGGATTAATGTCACAGGTCTTATGGCTTTTTTCTTACCAGGCTCTTTAGTGTAAACCTTTATCAAACCCAAGCTTCTCCAAATACTTTTCTTTAATTTTTCCAGTCCTTTTTCAGTATAATTATTCATTATAAAAGTGTATTTTTTGTTTAGCAAATTATTGTCTTTTAAAATCCTGAGAAGTTTTGTCTTCTGTTTATGTATGTCTTTAGACTTATCAACCAAAATTATAATTTTATCACAGTTGTGAAGCAGACCAAGTGACTCAGGATCAAATATAGATGGTATTTCCACCAGTTGTATAGGCACATTATAAACAAACATCATTCCTACTTGAGGTATATGAGTTGTAAATGGATGATCCCCAACTTTGACATGAGCATTAGTTAAAGAATTTAACAAAGTACTCTTACCAGATTGTGTCAATCCTATTATACAAATTTGTGTGGCTCCTTCTTTTCTTATTATGAACTTGGGCTTCGCTGAAGCTTTTTTTGAAAACGTAGATTCCTTTTTAAGTTTTGCCAAGCGATGTTTGAGTTTAGACAAAAGATGTTCTGTTCCCTTATGCTTAGGAAGTGTTTTTATCATCTCTTGCAGATATCTGATTCTGTCTTCAATTCTTCTTGCTTCTAAATATTTTCTCTCCGCTAAAAAATATTCTTGTGTTGCGTTAACTGGCATAAGTAAATTTTATTAAAGTAAAAGTTATTATCTTTGATCTAAATCATTTTCTTAATCAGTTCATTTATTTTATCTCCCCAATCACCTAAAGAACCATCAGGATAGTGTTTCTTAATTGACTTGTGTCCTTTGCTAGGCGGTGTTAATCTAAAAATAGGACGCATGTTTTGTATCTTACTCATCTTAATTTTACCGTCAAAAATACTTTTACCAAGATCATCAAATCCTTTAAAG
>CAZPID010000083.1:0-3315 GCA_964586885.1 uncultured archaeon
CTTTGCCTGGTAATAGACAAGACAACCATCTTATACTTTATGGTAATATTAGAAATGAAGATCTGCAGAAGAAATTAGAAAGCTATATTAATGAGTTTATTTTTTGTAAATCATGTAAGAATCCCGATACAAAGATTATAACAGAAGGCAGGGTTGATTATTTGTCCTGTGAAGCATGTGGATCTAAAAATGTTGTTAGGAGTTTAATCAAAAAATAAATAATACCTACGATAAATTAATTGGATGAGGTGATAATTTACGGTTGCTATAAAGGACTTGAAGCCTAACGGTTTTGTTATGATTGACGATGTGCCATGTAGGATAGAGAAGGTACAAGTGTCTACAAGCGGAAAACATGGCCATGCCAAGGTTAGAGTAGAAGCAATAGGCTTGTTAGACAATACCAGAAGAAGCATAGTCGGACCATCACATGAAAACGCAAATGTACCGATTGTTTTAAAAAAGAAGGCTCAAGTGCTTTCTGTTTCCGGCAATAGAGCTCAGTTGATGGACATGCAAGATTATTCTACATTGGAGTTGGACGTACCAGAAGAGAGAAAAGATGAAGTAGTTGCTGGCTCAGAGATCGATTATTTTGAGGTTTCTGACGTTAAAACATTGAAAGTATTGAAATAATTAACTTATTCATAAATGTTAGCCTTAAAAAGCTTTCTTTTAAATATTTAATCATGATAGAAGAAAAAAGTTTCCATTGGAAAGGTAAAGATGAACTTGATAAACTCGTGAGCATAATTACAGATTCCTATAATGTAATTTATCCAACATGTCCAAATCCTCCAGATTTTTATTTACTTAAATTAGAAAACAGACTTTCTTCTCAAGTAAAAGTAAAGAAATGGGAAGGAGAGATAAAAGTAAAATTTTATCCTAGAAAGAGTTATGAAGGCAAATTAGACTATAGAAGCACAATAATAGTTGAAAACGAAAATGGTCAAAAATCATATGACATAAAGCTAAAGGCATCAGGTATACAGTCATCTAGAAAATGGCTAGAAGAATTGTTGAATATAATCTATACATGTGGGATTAAATATAAGAACATAAATATGCCAGAAATTGCAACAATGCCTAGAGTAGAAATAAATGACGTCAAATCTTTCAAATGCTATATTCATAGAAGTAATGAATATATAGAGGACAAAAAAGCATGGGGCGATGCGATAATAGACCCATTTAAAACAATTATAGAATGGGGAAAAGGTAATTCAAAGGGCAAAGTTACTTTAGGAAATACAATGGTTTGGATTGGAAATAGCGATGAGAAAGATCCCTTAAAAACCAACAAAGAAATTTCAGTAGATTTAAAAGGTACTAACGTAGATATGAAAGTTAATTTTAAAGACAATTTTTTAGAAGAACATTATTCTAGTCTTTGTAAATATTTGCTATATTCCGAATTACAAGATACCAATGATATTTTTGAAAGAAGACTTCAAATTAATGGGAAACCTGTGAATTATGTAAATTACTTAGATAAAATTATATCAAATTACATCGGCAAAATAAACATTCAGAAAATACAGTCTAATACAGTAAAAGCTCTTTCACCTGAAAAAAATGATACTAAGTTAGATGAAAAATGTAAATTGGGATATAACGGGCCCATTCCTTATAGCTATAATGAAGAAACCGACGAGACAAAATATTGTAAAAATGACAATGCTATTATTTCTAAATTATCTTTAGTTAGAAATGCAGGTTTTGTTAAATCTTATAAAAAATTAATGCCATTTATGGAAGATTTGGAAGATATAAGTGATAAGCTTAAAATAGAGAATGGTAAACAAAGGGAACGCCCACAGAATACAGATCATATTAAATAAAAACTACTTATAAGTAACGACTTTAAAAAGCTTTCTTTTAAATAGTTAATCATGACAGAAGATAAGAATAACGTTAGTTTAGAAGATAAAGCCTTAGCAAATAATAATTATGACAAGAAAATTTTAAAAATGTTAAACCCAATTTTATACTGTAATAATTCATTAAATCCTCAGCCACCCCTCAATTTCGAAGATCACATATTGCGTCTTGAAGAAATAATTTCGCCAGATATCAAATTAAAGAGGTGGGAAGAAAATATAAAAGCTTCATTATATTCGACTAGTGATTCAAATACAGAATTACACTATGATATAAACCTAGTATTAGAAAACAAAGGCCGTAGAAAGACTTATAATAGAAAATTTATTTCACCAATTACTTTGTACGAACATTGGTTAAAATACTTTCTAAATGCTATTAATACATCTGATATATTTACAGACCCAACTAGAATAAATCAAAAGGATTTGAAATCTATAACAAGTGAATTATCAATTAGAAAAGAATACGATGAAAAAGACAATATATGTAGCGGTGCTGTATGCAATCCACTTAGAACAATCATAGAAACTAAAAATAATGATAAAATTATTCTAGAAAATATAGTAAATTGGGATGGATTTATAGTAAAAAATTCAGTAATCAATGATAAAATTTCTGTAGAGTATAATGGAAAAAAGAAAGAATTAGAAGATGATTACTTAATTGGTTCTCATTTTGGAATTTTTAATTTTTTAGAGCCAACCCGTTATCTTAATGCGAAATCAGAAAAGCTTTTTGTAGATGGAAAAAGAGAAGATGACACAACAAAATATTTAGACAATATGCTATCCAAATATTTAAGTAAACTAAATATTGAAGAAATTAAAAACATTATAATTAAAGAATGCAAACTTTCAGACGATGATATTAAACCATTGCCTAATGGTACTAAGGATATCTCAAAAATTGAAAATAAATTAACTAAGATAGAAGGCGGTTCTATACACATTGAAAAAACAAATAAAAGTTTGAGGGTAAGTGGCATTATACCTATGTTTTATAGTCTTAGAAAAAATGGACTTTATGAATCTTATTATAAAATAAAACCTTTAGTTAAACCTTTGGAAGACATAAGGACGGAACTTTTAAAGAAAATTAATAAAGAAAATATTTCACAAATAGAAAAGTATAAACCTCCACCAGTAGGGATGTTTCAATAAAAGATAATTACACATATTTTAATAACTATTTTAATACCTTTCTTTTCTTAGGCTTCCTGTTTTTAAACAAATGTTTTAAGATAAAGTAGCCTATGATAAAAATTAATACAAAAAATAAAATCATGTCTGTTATGTTCGATATAGGAATCTTCTCCCAAGCTGTTCCTAGAAAATAACCCATAGATGCTAAAAATATAGTCCATACAAATGATCCAGCAAGCGTGTAAACAAAAAATTTCTTAAATTTCATCTTGGAAATGCCTGCAGG
>CAZPID010000084.1:0-3301 GCA_964586885.1 uncultured archaeon
TCTCATAGCTTCCTTTTCCGCAAGCCTCTGAGCTTTTTTCTCATCCTTTTCATCTGAAAACTTCGTCTTTCTTAGAAATTCATAAATATGTCTCTGAACCATCAAAGCATAATACCCAGTGTAAAAACCACCAACAGGATAATCAAAGTTTGTATCCGATGCCAATGCAATAAATTCATTTCCTTTCCATGTTTCAACTCTAGACATTGTTTCAAATCCAGCAACAAGACAAACATCCATCCTACCGCTAGCAACTGTTTCCCATCCAGCTTGGATGCATTCGCCACCGGTTGCTCCTCCCCATTCAATTCTTCTAGAATCTTTAGGATTCAATCCAAGAAAATCTTGAACCATTGATGCTGCTTTCAATTGGCGAGTAAAGTGATCAGAGAAATAAGAAATCCTGCTTCCATCAATATTCTTCAATTCAAGATTAGGAACGTCTTTCATAGCGTAATCAAAAGCCTTCTTAACCATCAGCCTGAAGTCCATATCAGGATGAGCTTTTGCAAATTTAGTTACTCCACCAGCAATAATGTATACTTTTCTCTGGGTTTTCATAAAGCAATATTAGAATATATTATAAATAAAAATAATATCAAGTGAATTATATGGAAAAGCTGTTTGCGCAGTCAATTGAAGATGTAAAGAAAATATACAAATTCTCTGACGAAGATCTGAAGCTGTTGGAAAATGTAGACAAGGCCGCAGAGGAGCTTGCATTGCCGGAGTTTGAATATTATCTAAAAAGAAAATTTAATGAAGAAGGGCCAAAGATTGCGAAAAAGCACGGTTTATTTAAAATACCCATTAAAAAAGAATATGGTGGCTTTGGGGCAAATGCCCTAGTTGCAGCTTTAGCAAAACAAAGATTAGGCCAAATCGGCTTGGGATTTTCAACATTTTTCAATGCACAAGTTTTTCTAAGCCAATTGTCTTTACAGCAATGGTGTACAGAAGAACAGAAAGAAAAATATCTGAGACCAGCAGCTAAAGGTGATATGCTCCTTGCATATGCTTTAACCGAACCCGAAGCTGGAAGCGATCCTACTGCTTTGAAATCCCAGTTTGAACAAAAGGGAGACAAATTTATTGTAAATGGAGAAAAGTACTTGATAACAAATGGCTCTATTGCAAAGGCCATAATTTTTTTTGCCTATCCAAAAGGCAAGCAAGAAGGCATGACGGCTTTTATTGTTGATACTGATAGTGATGGTTTTGAAGTACAAATGAAGCTGGAAGAAAAAATTGGATTGTTTACATCAGATACTACTATGCTAGAATTTAAAGACGTGGAAGTTCCAAAAGAAAATGTACTTGGAACATTCGGCAAAGGATTGCATGTTGCATATTCTGCTCTGCTTAACGGCAGAATGGGGGTAGCGGCAAGTTGTGTCGGTGTTATAGAAGATTGTTTAAATGCAGTAGCATCTAGAGCAAAAGAAAGAATTCAACACAAGAAGCCCATAGGCAAGCATCAACTCATACAGAAGCATATAGCAGAAATTGCCCAAAATTTAGAAATGGCAAGATGGCCGATGTATTTTGCAGCTTTGAGAAAGATTGAGTATGAAAAAGATTTTAATAATAAAGAATTAAGACTGGAAATAGATAAGAGGACAGCGCTGGCAAAGAAGATTGCTTCAAAACTAGCTTTTGAATCAGCAGACCATGCAGTACAAGTGTTTGGCGGGTTTGGCTATTCGCTGTTTTCACCGGTGGGCAGACACTATTGCGATACCAGGGCTCCAAGAATATACGAAGGTACAGACGAGATTATGGAATTGAAAATTGCTTCGCATATTTTAGGAGACGACTTTAAAGCATTTAGCTGATTTGTATGAAATTGAATTTCAACGGTTCATTTGAATTGAGTGTTCCTATAGATAAAGCCTTCGACTTTCTTACAGATCCTAATTCTATTGGAAATTGCATACCGGATTTGGAAGAATTAAAAGTTGTAGATAGTAAAAATTTCAATGTAAAAATTAAAGTCGGTATCGGATTTCTGAAGGGGAGCTTTGATTTGAAGTGCAGTATACCAGAAGGCAAAAGGCCAAGTCATTCTAAATTTTTGGTAGAAGGTTCTGGTGCCGGAAGCAAGGCTAAAATTGAAATCTCATTTGATCTAAAGAAAAAGTCTGAAGGTGCGACACAGATGAATTGGAATGCTGATGCTGAATTAAGCGGATTGATATCAGGAATAGGCGAAATGCTTTTAAGAAAGATAAATGAAGCAAAAGTTAAGGAAATTTTCGATAAAATAAAAGAGAAGCTGGAGAAATGATTATTTTATCATAATTTTCCTAAGATCATTAGTTTTTTCCTCTAATACAGGATACTTTTCCATATCTGAAATCAGTTTTGTTACATATTTAAAATATGATTTTATAACTTCCGGATTTCTTATAGGGGATCTATGGTAGATATCGAGCGCATTCTGATAATCCTTTACTAAGCCATTAATTTTAGCAACTTCTTTCTCAGCGTATGCTTGTTTCACTGGGATTTTTTCCACCTCTAATTTTCTATTAATAGTAATCTTTAAATGCTTTTATTTCAATCAATAAAAATTAACATTAGATACATTATGAAAAAGAAAAAAACAAAAGAAGACTTGTCAAAAGTAAATTTCTTTGAAACCAACTCAGGTATACCTGTAAAAGAAACATACTCACCGGAAGATGTAGATAGTAAATCCATCGGCAAGCCTGGTCAGTTTCCATTCATTCGCGGCATTTATCCTAACATGTACAGAGGCAGGCTCTGGACAATGCGGCAGTTCGCAGGCTTTGGCTCAGCTGAGGATACAAATCAGAGATTCAAGAAATTGCTAGCAGAAGGTGGTACAGGCTTAAGCACAGCTTTCGATTACCCCACACTTTACGGTTATGATTCAGATCAATGGCCAGATGAGATTGGAAAAGATGGCGTGGCAATTTCTTCGTTGAAAGACATGGAGATTCTTTTCAAAGGAATAGACCTGTCAAAAGTTTCTACATCTATGACAATCAACGCACCTGCAGCCGTCATTTGGGCTTTCTATATTTCAACAGCTTTAAAACAAGGAGCGAAAATGAAAGAACTGAGAGGCACAACTCAGAATGATATCTTGAAAGAATACCAAGCCCAGAAAGAATGGATATTTCCAGTCAGACCAGCAGTAAAGCTTGTAGTTGATACAATTGAATTTGCTTTTAAAAATTTACCGAAATGGTATCCTGTAAGTATAAGCGGGTATCACATACGAGAAGCAGGTTCTACTGCTCCACAAGAACTGGCTTTCACCCTAGCAAACGGG
>CAZPID010000085.1:0-3300 GCA_964586885.1 uncultured archaeon
CTTTTTGCTTAGCCAAATTAGGCGTAAGGCTTTCATACATAAAATCAAACATACTTTCTGGTTTAGGATCATCAAAAGATTCTGCTTTTTTTACAGCATCATCCACTTTCTTTTTAGCGTCTTCCCAAATTTTCTTTTTAGAATTCTCATCAAGCATTCCATTCTTCATCATATATTTTTCAAGCCTGTCAATAGGATCCTTTTTCTTCCATTCTTCTACTTCTTTAGTATCACGATATTTTTTCCAATCATCAGCTGTAGTATGATCTCCCATTCTATAAGTATAAGTTTCTATCAATTTTGGGCCCCCGCCTTTCCTAGCTTTTTCAATTGCTTCATTGATAGATTTATACATTGCAAAAACATCGTTACCATCAACCTGAATTCCTTCAAAACCAAATGCTATAGCTTTCTGTGCTAATGTCTCTGCTGCACTCTGCTTGCTCCTTGGTAAGCTGATGGCCCATTGATTATTCTGACAGATTGCTATAAGTGGAACATTATACACACCTGCAAAATTCAAGCTTTCAGCAAAATCTCCTTTACTAGTAGCGCCATCACCAAAAGCTGTTATTACAACATTGTTACTTTTCTTTAGCTTTTCAGCCCAAGCAATACCTAAAGCGTGAGGTATGTGAGTACTTACAGGTATAGCTATAGGAAAACAGTTTATACCATCAGTTATTTTCATACCTCTTTCATCACCTCTTGAATATTGATAAAGTAGCTCCATAGGATACCCCATAGCTATTATAGCTCCGTCATTTCTAAAAGTAGGTACAAGCCAATCCGATTTTTTCAAAAGTAAACCATATACAACCTGTGCTTCTTGTCCTCTTACTGATCCGTATGTAAGCATTCTTCCTTCTCTTTGAAGTTTCAATCCAGTTTCATCATATATTCTTGTTAAGACCATCAATTCATAGATTTTTTTTATTTGTTCCTGTGAAATGTTTGGCATAAGATTTTTATCTATATTGCCTTCGGGATCTAAAATTTGCAAGTATTTAGTCTCATGTTTAGCTAAAATTTCTTCTACCATTAATTAATATTTTGTTTAAATTAATTAATTAGACCATAATTGATTGAATTAGTATGATACTACAGAATGTACTTTATATTTTTTCAAGATGTCTCTACCTTTAAACTTTGGAAGTTCTACGAGAAATGTAAGGCCTGCAACTTTTCCTTCTAATTCTTCTACCAGAAAAGCCGCAGCTTTAGAAGTACCTCCTGTAGCAAGCACATCATCTACAATAAGAACTCTCTGGCCTGGTTTTATTGCGTCTTTATGGATTTCTAAAACACCTTCTCCATATTCAAGATAATGTTCGACTTTAATTTTTTCCCTTGGAAGCTTGTCTTCTTTTCTTACTAAAGCTAGACCTCGACCAATGCTATTGGCTATAGATGATCCAAAAATTAAACCTCTAGACTCTATTGCTAATACTAGATCTACTTCAGATGAATCAAAGGGTTCAGTCATTCTCTTTAATGTATAGGTAAAAGCATTGTGATCTAATAAAACTGGAGTAATATCTTTATACATAACTCCTGGGATTGGAAAATCTTCTACATCTAAAATTAATTTCTTTAGATGATCGTCTGATAAGTCAGCTTTGTTGTTAGACATTATTCATACTTACGATATCTATACTTATAAAACTTAGAATTATTTACCAAGTGCCCATGCTTTCAATTTATCATAGTCTGCAGCGCCGCATATCCACTTGCCAGTTTTCTTGTTAAAGAAGAATGGTACACCGCCGCATTTACCTTGATCTATCTCTTGCATGGTTCTAGCATTTTCTTCATTATGCCAGACTTCTAGTCTTTTTAGTTTTACTTTTTCTTCTTTCTCCAGCTTTTCTACCAAAGGCTGCATTGTTATACAGTGAGTGCACTCAGTTCCGTAAAATTCTATTAATTCATTTTCTGCCATAGTAATCCAAATAAATATTCACGCCAATTGTTTATAAATTTGGTTTTAAGATTTAAAAATAATTTTAATTGTTCTATAACATCTTTATAAAGATAATCTACCTAAAACTGATAATATGCCGATAAGATTTTTGATATCTAGACAACAATACCTGGCATCAGGCTTGTATATAGGGACAAAGCAGAAGACAAAGGATATGAAAGACTTTATTCTAGAAATTAGACCAGATGGATTAGCACTTTTTAATTTAAAGAAATTAGATGAAAGGATTAGGATTACTGTTAATTTCTTGCTCAGAAGTAAAAAGGTTCTTTTAGCCAGCAGGAAGAGGATAGCTTTCGATGCTTTAGAAACATTTTCCAAGATAACTGGTGCGAATTTAGTTATTGGCAGATTTATGCCTGGCACACTCACCAATCCTCAGTATGAAGATTTTTATGAAGCAGATGTTGTATTTGTAATAGATCCTATGACAGACCACAGAGTGGTAGAAGAAGCTGTTAAAGCAAGGATACCTGTTATGGCACTGTGTAACAGCTTCAATGAAACTAAGGATATAGATTACATTTTACCTGCTAATAATAGCAGCAGAAAAGCTTTGGCAACATTGTTTTGGCTGCTTGGTAGAGAAGTCATGAAAAACAAGGGTGAAATAGAAGGTGATAGGGATTACAAGTATAAAGTGGAGGATTTTGGATACTCAAGTAGCAGAGGTCAGGAAATAGAATCTCCTGAACCTGAAGAGAGACATAAAAGGCCAGAAGATACTGAACCTAGAGCTTGGAAAGGGAAATGACATTATCTTATGTAACTTGGATGTTCTCTTTCTCTCTTTTCATGGAATTTACGATGCCATCCTTCTATAATAACATTAGAAAGTTCTAAAAACTTTTTGCATACAACTTCCTTGAAAAACTTTAATGCGTCTGACACTGCTTCCGATAATATTTTTTCATCGCCATCTAGTCTTACTTTATCTAAAGAATTCAATACTCCTAGCTGAACAGTTCTTATATCAATATAAAACTTGAACAGTTTTTCAGTACCAATCTTTTCTCTTAAGAAGTTACGTTCATTGTTCAATATAGCTATTTCTCCTGGGTATAATCTATAAAATATGAAGTCTAGTCTTCCGCTAAGCTCTTGAACTATCGTATTAGTAAGATCAAATAAGAAACTGTCTTTATCAAACTTTGCATGATTAGGAAATAGTTTCTTGAACCCTATGAAAGATTGCGGTAAACTTAGATCGGGATATTTCTTGATTATTTGCTTATAAGCTAAATTTTCTTTTTTACTCATACTTAATATAATTGGTTTTATAGAATAAAATTAATGGAGCGGCCATGGTCCAGACT
>CAZPID010000086.1:0-3270 GCA_964586885.1 uncultured archaeon
GTACAGAAAGCGGACTATATGCGTGAACAAGGTTTCATACATCCGGCAACATTAATGCCAGAAGAGCTTGAGTACAACAAAGGATACAAATCTGTGATGGATGAGGTTGAAAAACGGTTTAAATGAAGAGTGATAAATTTGTTGGATAAATTATCAAAACATTTAATAAGTTCAAGGCTTGGATCAATTAAAGGCAAGGCTTTGGTAAGAATTGATATCAATGTTCCTGTTAGAGATGGTAAAATAGTTTCCAACAATCTTAGATTCAAATCTGTTTCAAAAATCTTGAATATTTATTGCAAGCATGGAATAATACCGATTTTAATTTCTCATCAAGGCAGGAAAGACGGCGATGATTATTTGGAAAGTTTGGAGCAGCATGCAAAAGTTCTTAATTCCTTAATTCACGATGGCAATGTTATTTATTCTAATTCTCTTTCAGACGAATCTACAAAAAAAGCTATAGAAAATTTGAAAGAAGGAGAAATTTTATTGCTGAAAAATATAAGAACTCATGAAGATGAAAAGAAGAAATTTAAAACTGAAGAAGAGAAAAAGAATTGTGACATGGTAAAGTTTTTTTCACCACTGGTCGACTTTTATATAAATGATGCCCCGGCAACAATACACAGATCAGATACTTCATTGACAGGATTTAATCATGTACTGCCTTCTTTCATAGGATTGCAAAAGGAAGAAGAATTAAGAATCTTACAAGAAATGAAGCAGCATATAAAGTCTGGGAAAAGAACTGCAATTATTTTCGGCGGTAAAAAGTGGGAAAAGTTTGACTATATTTACAAAATAGCTGCAAACAAAAATGTTACTGTGCTCTGCGGCGGAGTTCCAGGACAGTCTATCTCTTATCTAAGAAACAAAAATAAATTCAACAAGGAAAACAAGGAGTTCATTTTAAACACAGGGGCTTTAGGTACAGCAATAAAGCTTATTGAAAGTTTTGACCATAGGATTTTTTACCCTACAGATTTTGTTCTAGATTCAAATGAAAATGTTGAAGTTGATGATTTGAAGAATAACCAAGGTACAATAATGGACATAGGAGAAAATACATTGAACAAGTTTTTTGATATTTTAGAAAATTCAGAAGTAATAATTTATGCTGGCCCTGTTGGAAGATATGAAAAAGGATACAATAAAACAATAAGACTTGTCACAAGATTCATGGGACTTAAGACTTTAAATTATACTTTAGGTGGAAATTCTGCAGATTCTATGGATGAGATAGGACTGGATAGTGCGTATGAAATGCTTGGTGGTAAAAGAATTACTAGCGGTGGTTCTGGTTTAGCCTTCCTTGCAGATGATAGATTGCCTGCTTTAGAAGTATTTTCTAGTAGTTAAATGTTTAACAATTTTACTCGAATATCATATTTTTATTGTGTTTTCTCAGTATGTTCTCTGTAAAGAGCATCGCTTTCTATAGATTCCATCGAATTCCCATTTTTCACAGTACGACAAGACAAACATACTGGAACCTTCAAGTTATAATGCTTTGAGGATTGTACGTATTTCATTACTGTGACATCATCTTTAATACTTTCATACACAGTAGGATCCAGTTCTTTAATATACTCTCTTGCCTCATCTTCAGTTCTTCTACATACACCACATTTTTCTTCCAATTCTATTTCACCCTTTTTTATTAAATACATTATAAAAATCAAACTTTAAGTACTTTAATTTTTAATGTTTTAACCATTTTAAAGTAGTTCAAATTTTATTTCTTTTATAGAATATGAGCAAAGTAGAAGCCCCAACTAAGTTTATAGATACATCAAATATTCTACCGAAGATGTTTTCACTTGATTGTAATTTTGGTATAAACATTTGTGGTATGTTAGCAATTTCAAGCAACTCCCAAACTATTGATAACAAAAGAACGAAAACCAATACAGAATAAACATTACTTGTTTTTATCAGTCTATAGCCAATCTGAGCTAATAGAAATCCTGCAAGCAAATGAGAAACTATACTTGCATCACTTACAGGAAAGCTGTATATAGTAATTAAAAGTGTAAGAATTATACCAAAAGCTGATAGGATGATTAATTTATTGGAAACTAGATTGAAAATCATATTGATACATCTTTAAATCTTACTGCTAGTTCCAATAGGAATTTTAAAAGCAAATGTAGAGCCTTTGCCTAAACCCTTGCTTTCAACCTGTATTTCTCCTTCTATGCTTTCCACTATTGTTTTGCACAAGGATAATCCTAAACCTACTCCACCAATCTTTCTTGTTGACGGCGGGTCAATCTGGAAAAACCTCTCAAAAATTTTATCATGGTATTCTTTATCTATTCCTATGCCTGTGTCCGCTACACTGAAATATAAAAATTGTCCGTCTTTTTTTGCCTTTACTGCTATTTTTCCTTTGTTTGTAAAATTAATAGCATTTGTTATTAAGTTTGATACCACCATTGATAAACTCTCTTTATCTGTTGTTATTGTTAAATTTGGGATATCAAAAATCAATTTTAGCTTCTTTTTGCGTGCTAAAGGCTGCATCCTTTTCTTTATTTCCTTCATAAATTCTAACAAGCTAAAATTTTCTAAAGTGAATATGTAAATTCCCATCTCAAACTTTAACAAATCCAACATAATTGTAAGCAGCCTATCAAGCCTTTTTATTTCTTTATCTATAGTTTTTAGGAATCTGTTTCTAGATTTCTTATTGCCAGCTATTTTTTTCTTCTGCAGCAATTCGGAAAAACTAATTATACTAGTCATCGGTGTTTTTAATTCATGAGCTGCCAGTGAGATAAATTTGCTTTTCTCTAGCTCTAATCTTTTTAATTTTTCGATCTGTTCTTTTAGCGTTTTTTCCACTTTCTTCTGTTCAGTGATGTCACGAGCAATTACTATAGCTCTATTTTTCCCGCTGGTGATAACCCTAGCTTTGTAAATATGAATATCACCGGATTGTACAGGAAGTTTGTACTCAAAACTTTGGATGTTGCCGGTTTTAAATGCTTCTTTCATATAATACATAGCTTGCTGGGAAAGTTCCTCAGGTAAGACATCTCGTACATTTTTACCTAAAATTTTATCGGCCGGAAACTGTAATTCTTCTCCTTTTGCTGGTTTAAAATCTAAAACTATCCCGTCTCTAGTCAATTGAAAAATTAAATCAGGTATAGCATAAAAAATAGATTTGTACTCTCCCTCATCTTCCATTTTCTTCATACAATCATTTCTCTACGCCGGGAGGAGGATTCGAACCCCCAAGCCCCAAAGGGACGCCAGCTA
>CAZPID010000087.1:0-3265 GCA_964586885.1 uncultured archaeon
TGCTGTTTATACATCAATTACAATTTCCATACTGGCATCTTTTTATGTAGTTTTTTTGATCTAGTAAATTTTTAGTAATTACAAACATTTCAGCAATTTTGTATTTGACTATATTTTAACTAGACTTAAGTTTACGATCCTTTGAAAAATAAACATAAGCCCCCCAAGATACAATAAGAGAAGTCCAAAATATTGTATGCTCCAAAAGTTCAGCCCTGTCGCCAAATATTTGATCACCAATTGAGAAAAAGGTGAAAATAAAGAGACTGACAATAATTCCCCAGAAAAATAATTTATGAGCTTTCTTCTCGTTCCGACGACTAAGATGCCATAGGGCCATTGTTGCAAAAATAAAAGCAATGATTTCAGCAATTGTTACAAAAATTAGAAAGCTGAAAGTTATATTTGGGTCTTCTATACCGATAGAAGAAAAATAATTTATAAACTGCACAAAGCGGTCTTTTCCAACCCAAAGAAAAGTGGGACCAGCAATAAATTTATCAATAACATTCAAGAGCCAAAACAGAGTCCAGAAAATAACTATGCCAAAACGTATCATTTTTCCTTCTGAATTATTAAATTTAGTCATTGTAATTGCCTATCGGTATAATTAAAATACTATTAAATACTTAAAATATTTTGATAAATTATAATAAGGCTTAAATAATTTACAGTGAAATTAAGTTTAGGATTTACATGTTGAAAGACCTTGATCAAAAGATGGATGAATTAAATGTCGATGCTTTTATTATTTACAAGCAGGATCTCAAATTCAATGAAAATTACTATTATCTTACAAAAGTTAAGAGTCCTGGTGAAGCTTTCTATATAAAAGCTAAAAACGAAGACCCTTTTATTTTCACAACCATACCATTTGAAAAAGCTACTATAGAAAAAGAGTCGATAGTGAAAAACGTTGTTACTTATGATGATTTCTTTGACAAGGTGAAAGAATACAAAGATAAAAACAAAAAGAATTTGGTTATTCTTGGGGAAATCCTCAATTCTCTGAACGTAGGGAAAAAACCGGATATAAAATGGTACGGTAAGGAGTGTCCTTTAAATACTGTAGACTCTTTGAGGGGTATGAAATATAGAATAAAGTCTGTTGGCGGGAAGGAAATAAATCTTTTAGATGAGTTAAGAGGAACAAAAGATAAACTGGAAATAAAATATTTAAAGGAAACTGCAAGATTATCAGAAAAGGTTTTGGCAGATACTATAGAATATATTAGAAATTCTAAGGTAGAAAACAGAAAACTTTTAAATAGTAAAACAGGAGAACCTTTGAAGGTAAGAGATGTTAAATCATTTATGTATACGAGATGCTCTGAAGAAAATCTAATTAATAATAGGGGAGAAATTATTGTTACTCAAGGAGAAGAAGGAGCTGAGCCACATAATTTAGGAAGTTTAAATAGAATACTAAAAATCAATAAACCTACTGTTATAGATTTCTGGCCTATGAGTTTAGAAAATTATTATTGGTATGATATAACTAGAACAAAAGTTTTTGGTAAAGCTTCAGAAGAAGTAAGAAAGGTTTACGAAGTTGTTTTAGAAGCGCAACAGATGGCAATGGATTGTATAAAGGCTGGGGTAAAACTTGAATACCCTGGAGAAAAAGTGTGTGATTATTTTGAATCAAAAGGGTATAAAACCTTAAGAAAATATCCCAATTCAGAAGAAGGCTTTATACACGGGCTTGGGCATGGTATAGGAGTTACTGTACACGACCACCCCAGTCTTATGGGCAAGGAACTTTTTAAAACTGGACATGTTTTTACAAATGAACCCGGATTATATTTTCCAGGCAAATTTGGTATGAGACTAGAAGATGTACTTATATGTAAGAAAAATGGTGTGGAGAATATTTCTAAACTTGAGAAAGAATTAGAAGTTTAACATGATGATATTAATCAGTTTTATCTAACTTGTTTTTAGAATATATTGGATCTACTTTATATACAGACTTCTTTGTAAATATATGTGTCACGTTGCCATCGTTGTCAAAAAATATTCTTTCTATACTTAACGGGTTTTCTTTAAAACTTTGGAAATACTCAAGACCGTAATCATTGCAGTGGTTACATCATCTATTGCAGTCTTCCTAGATGTTTCTTTCAATTCATAAATTGATTCTATAAACATTTTGTATGCTCCTAGATCTCTTTGAACACTATGTAAAATATTTTTTTGTTCTTCTGTACCAAATGTATCATACTTCTTTAATACATCAATGTATTTTTTGACTCCAATTTGAGATGTATCTATACCACTTTCGTCTTTAAAATTATCGTCTTTGATTAGGTCTCCTAAAATAACATCAACCATTTCTAATTCCTTAAGATAATCCTGAACTGACTCTTCTTTCATAAAACTATTGAGCGTAGTAAACTTTAAATACCTTACATCTACTTATTTAAAAATTGATTCTAAGAAATAAAATATCAACTGCCATAGGAAACAAGATTCACAACATTTTCTGTTTATCAAAATCCAACAATTAACTCTCAGACTATTAGTAAGAGCAGGCTGAACTACTCGGACGAATCCTTGTAGCGTACACCTCTCTCCTATCAACCTTATCTTCTATAAGAGTCTTCGTCTGACCAACGGCTGTTGCCAGTCAGCAGTCAAAATAGTTGTCTATTTTTCCGAATGGCTTCGTCCTTAGATGCTTTCAGGTCTTATCCATTATGGCGTGGCTGCTCGGCTATGCCTTTCGACAACCGATACACTAGAGGCCACGGGAGCACGTTCCTTTTACGTAGAATAGAGGCTAACCTATCCTATTTCGTACTTGTGCTTCCTTCCGGTCAGACAACTTACATTCCTAGTAGATAGCGACCGAACTGTCTCACAACGTTCTAAACCCAGCTAACGTCCCTCTTTAACCAGTGGGCACCTGTACCCTTGGCTGCTGCTGCACAGCCAGGAAGAGGGGAGCCGACAGCGACGCACCAACGCGCCAGGTCAATTTGCCTGTTATCGCCATCAAATGTGGGATGAAAAACCTAGTAGATAACTTAATACTGTGGGCTTTCACCGGCATCCCGAAGTAAAGCTTTATGAATAAATCTATCTAAGTCCATACAACATTCTATCTATTATTCAATTTAATTTCATCACCAAATTTATTTTTTGGTTCAAAAGTGGAACAAATTAATTTTTATAAGGTTTTACTTTCACGGGCCCATTATCCCCGAGGTAGCTTTTCTCATGCGAGTGCCGCCCATTAAAAGCAAACACCCTATCGCTAACC
>CAZPID010000088.1:0-3259 GCA_964586885.1 uncultured archaeon
AAGTGCTTCTTCCATGAATAAAAACTGTTAGTTTAACTTTTTAAATGTGTAATGAATAACTTATTTGGAAAACATTATCCTTATGACATCGCCATTTTTAAGTTCATAATCCTTTCCCAGCCTTTTTTTTGTCCTAGCATCTACAGCGGAAATGAACTTCTCGCCGATGCTAGTGTGAACACTATAAGCCAAATCCAAAGAAGTAGAGCCTTTTGGTAAAAGACGTGCATCTGGAAGTATGTTTTTATTTTTGTCCCAAAGCTTGTTCTCATCTTCTACAGGATAAATCACAATATAATTCAACAAATCAAATACAGCTTTATTCAAGCATTCCTGGATTCCTGTGGAACCATATTTTTCTATTACATTCTGTTTTATAAACTCCAATGCAGATTTCTGCTTGTCATTAAGATTCCCCTTTACTTCAAAACTATTCCCATTGTAATTAATCAAGTCTTTCTCTGCGGCTTTCTTTAATGCAATTTCCGATTCAGCACTGGTAGGAACAATTATTACTTCTGTGAATTTTTCCTTCAATTTTTCCAGATTACCCTGCGAAGGCTTAAGATCAATTTTATTTGCGGCTATTAACATAGGCTTGGAAATTTTTCTAATTACAGATGCGAATTTTTCAATGTCCGAAATACCTGCTTTGTCAAATGCATGTTCTACATGATTTTTTGTAACGCTCAAACCGCTTAACTGCTCTGAGAGAATTTTTATCAATTCATCCCTAGCTGCCATCTTAGCTTTAGCACCGAGCTTTTTTACAGCTTTATCTATAATACCAGCAAACCACAAATCTATCTCCTTTTCTAAAAACTCTACTTCATTTCTAGGATCGTAATTTGAAACAGGCTTGCCTTCAGCATCAGTTAACCCAGAACAATCAATTATTTGGACTAGAACTGAAGCTTGTCTTATATCATCTAAAAATTTTGATCCCAATCCTTTTCCCAGATGTGCATCAGGAACAAGTCTAGCTATATCCCAAAGTTTCACTGGAATAAATCTTTTTCCATTTTTACAATAGCCATGTTTTGGGTTACATGTTACATTAAATTCCTTGCAAACACAGTCTGTTGTGACATGAGCAATGCCCGTATTGGGATTTATTGTGGTAAATGGTATTGGAGATATTTTAACATCTATCATTGTTGCGGCTTTGAATAAACTTGATTTCCCCGAACTAGGCTTGCCAATTAATCCTATCTCTATCATAACAACACATAAAAGATTTGATTAATCTTAGAAATAACTTTTAGCTCTTAGCCATAGCATAGATTTCCTTTAACATTCTTTCCATGTTACCAACTCTTTCATTCAATGTCTCGTGTTCTGTCCGCAAGCTATCTAATCTGCTTAATACAAGATCCATCTTCGATTTAACATTTTCAATAGTTGTTGTCTCTTGCGTCACTTGACCAGGAAGTGGTGTATATATAGGCGGTTTTTCAGGTTCCTTGTCCTTCTTCTTTCTTGGTAAGCCAAACATAGTTTGCACTAAATAACAATATATTTCACTTAAAGATAATATTTAAATATCTTGTATTATTTTTTAATTACAGAATTCAGAATAATTTGTAATGTAATATAGTATCTGGTCATGCAACAACAGCTCTTTCAAAACTAATTGCGAACAATAAAACTATTGTACAGATTATTTTCTTATTCATATTCACCACCCATTAATTAAACCAAAAATCATCCTAAATAATCTACTGAATATTCCTTCCTCACTTCCCTGTTCTTCATTAACACCTATTATACCACCAGTTATCAGAGAGCCTCCAATTAGATCTTGCGATCCCTCTTGTTGAACAGATGTTTCTACATCAGGAATACTCTTCTCTTCACCATCTGTTATACTTTCTTTGCTACTCTTAATCTCTCTTAGGGACTCAGTCTTATCTGATTTAGAAGCTTCCTTGGTAGAGGCATTATCTTCACTCTCTTTCGCGCTTTTATTATTCGGACCTTCTGTAGGGGGGAATGGTTGAGAGTCTGCACGATTCTTAATAATTGCACCAGTATTATTTGCATTATTTTTCCCAGTTTGATTAATTCCTATTTTCTGAGTTTCATTAAGCCCTGTCTGATTTGTAATATTTATCTCTGTTATATCAGTAACATTGACAATTTCAACTTCCTTTTTTGGTTGTGCAAACGCATGCCAATTAAACACAATCTCTTTATCTTGCACTTCACTTATCTCAATATCAAACCCAGTTGTATTGATATTATCAATACCATAGAAAAAGTTGGGCAAACCAATAGGCGTTACTGTAACTATCGGTTCAGTAGCATACTCATTACTAAACTCAACTCGGACAGAAGTACTATTCAACAATATAATGGCCTGTCCAACACTATCCTCATCAATCACCATTTCTGCAGAACCAACATAATAATTCCCACCCACCAAACTATCAAACATTTCTTTTAGTTCCTGAATTGCTTTCAATAGCTTCCAAGGATTTGGCTGCTCGACAAACAACTCACCCTCTTCATCATGAACAAGTTCTGGATGAGTTTTATTTATCTCCTGAGCAATAACTCCTGTATGCTCCTTTCCAGAAGCTTTTACAACATAATCTCGAACATTTATATCTTCAAATTCTTCTAACACTGATTCTGCATCTCTAATATTTTTCTTTAGCTTTTTATCGGATGAACATGAAGTAGTTAGACTTCCTGCCTCGGGATTTTGATTACATATTCCATCAGTATCTTCCAATCTTAAAACCGTTGCATTAGTAGATTCATTAACATGGAGTTTCACTGCTGGACTCGCAGTTCCAATACCAACCCTATTGCTTGTTTTATTTGCGATGAATATGGTGGAGTCGGAGTTGATGAAGACGGAAGTAGTGTTGGAGCCATCGTTTGCCACAGCAAAATCTGCGTAACCGTCATTATCAAAGTCTCCAGCAGTAATGCCATGTGGGTTAGTTCCTGTTGCGTAGGTTACTTGAGTTGCAAAGGTGCCATCCCTATCATTAATTAATACAGATACAGTATTGGAGTCACTATTTGCCGTGACAACATCTGCGTAACCGTCATTATCTACATCACCTGTGGCAACCGTTAATGGACCGTTTCCTGTTGTATAGTTAACTGCACCCGCAAAAGTCCCTCCTGTAGTCTGCAGAATGTCACTTCCTGTACGAATGTCTCCAGCGACATCAAGAGAGTAAACAGCATTAGGATTTCTAACTCCAAGATTAGAATCTAAAATACTTATGACTGGAGATACACC
>CAZPID010000089.1:0-3231 GCA_964586885.1 uncultured archaeon
ATTTGTCCATAATCTTTCTAGTGGTAGTTACAGGATTGATAATTTGGTGGATTGGACTTAAAGGAGAAGGTAAAGGTAAAGGGATAGACGAATATGGTCTAACTCCAGAAGAGAAAAGATCCATTGGAGAAGAAAAGAGGAAGCGGCAGCAAAACCAGTAGGGCCACTGATAAAGCCTTTGTTGTAGTAATCAAAAACTTTAATTAATTCAATGATAGGAAGATTCTGGCAACAAAATTATTTACTTTAAACTGTTTAAACCTTCTTTTTCACTAAAATGTAAATCTCCAATTAAAACCAAAGTATAAGGCGGTTCTCCAAAATCTTTATTTATTAATTCTCCCAGCTTACCATAAGCTATATATTGACTATCACTACCAAGCCTAGAAAATACAACAGCTTCAGTATCTTCATTTATAACATTTTTATCAAACTCTTTATCTAAATCAAGTAAAATGTTCAATGCTTCATCAATTTTCATAAACTTGTTTTCTTCAGCTACCATATCCAGCAGACAAAGCGTATGTAGGCCACGCTTCTTATTTTCTAAAATAACATTGTAAACTGATTCTGGCGGATTGCCTTTAGTTCTATCAGTAAATGGTATAGTTGTCATCTGTCCAAACTTCTGAATATGCAACCCGGATTCACAAACAGAAGAAACTATAGATGAGCCGTGGATAACCTTGATTTCTATCCCTTCTTTCCTAGCTTCTATCATTAGAGCAGCATGTGCAGTTGATATAAGAGCATCCCCCCCTACCAATAATCCTACTTTCTTATCCTTCGCTTCATCTAAAAGTTTTTTGTGGTCTTCTTCTAAGTCTTTTCTAGCCAGAATGGTGAGCTCTTTCTCAATGAAATTTTCCCATTTTTCTTTATCTGCATTTAATTTGGAAGTATAGAATTCAGCAAAAACTTTGTCACATGATTTAGCCACATCCAAGGCTTTTATGCTCATATCCTTCTCGTCATTAAGGCCAATGCTTATGAAAAACAGTGTCATAAAAGATTTTTTAAGCTTGGAGTTCTTAAATAAGATTAATGAAAGTAGTATTTGCCACAGGAATAGCCGGTTGCGGTAAGCCGAAGTATTTAGAAGAGTTTGAGGAATTTTGCGCAAAGAATAAGAAAAAATGTAAAATAATCTCTATAGGAGATCTTATTTCTAGCACTGCTGATGATGTAGGTTTAAAAATAAAGGAAGAAAAAATCTTGAATCTGCCGAAATCAACATTGAAAACCTTGTTATCCTCAGTTTTTGAAAAATGTATGAAAGAATATTCGGATGAAGACGTTATAGTTATATCAACACACGCTTCATATTGGTGGAAAACATCGCCAGAATTAGCTATCGATATTTCTTATTTGAATAAAATAAATCCCGACATTTACATAACAATAATCAATGATGCTGTAAAAATTTTAGATGAAATCTACTCTGATCCGAAATGGGTAAAAGATACAATATCTTTAGAAGAGATTTTGGTATGGCAGCAGTTAGAGGTATATACTTCAGAGATATTTTCATCATTACAAAAAAAGGATTTTTATTTAATTCATTATACATATCCTGTTCAAACACTGTTTAATCTAATTTTTAATGAAAACGCTATAAAAGTATATCCTAGTCATCCTATGACACATTTTGGAGAAGAACAGAAAAAAATTACCAAGTTCCTCAAAGAATTGAGAAAGCATTGCATTGTTTTCAATCCTATATTCGAAGAAGATATAGAAAAAATTAAAGATAAAAAAATTCAGGAAATGAATGTAAACTGGATTGTTAGGAAGGACTATAAGTTAATTGATCAGTCTGAGAAAGTTGTAGTTTATTTTCCTAAGATTGTACATAGTCCGGGAGTGGAAAAGGAAATGGCTTATGCTCATGATACTCATAAAGAAATCTTGTTAGTCTATCCGTCTGATAAAAAATCCCCGTTTACGACTTTTTATACAGATCAGACATTTAAAAATGTCAATGAAGTTTTTAATGAGTTTAAAAAAATAAATTCCAAGAATAATGTAAAAATAGTTTCTTAATTTATTAATTCGATTTTCGTAATTTCTTGCAAAAATAAAGATTTAAATACTTATTTAATAATTAAAATTACGAAAAGATGTTTTCGGAGGTGTAAAAGTTGGCAGACGTTGAAGAAGAAGAAAAAGAAGATTCAGAAGAGCCAGAAGAAATACCTGAAGAAGAGCCTGAAGAAGAACCCGAGTAATAATAAAAATAGAAATTCTTATTGTATATTTCCCATTTTTTTTATCTTTATCTATATTTTAACTAACCTTCATTATAAAAATCTATAAATAATACATTAATTAAAAAGTTTCATAAGTGATATCAATGGTTGTGAGAAAGGAAAAGAAACACAGAAGATTCAGAGGACGCAGAACTTATCATGGAGCCCATAGAAAATGGAGAGGTGGCGGTAGCAGAGGAGGCAGAGGAAATGCCGGACTGCACAAGCACAAATGAAGTTATACAGTTAAATATGATCCAGAACATTTTGGCAAGCATGGTTTTGAAAGACCAAAAAGTAAAGTCAATACGATAAATTTAAGCAATCTTGACATCTTGTTTGATAAACTTGATAAAAGCTTGATAAGCCAAGAAGACGGTAAAATGAAAGTAAACTTAAAAAAGCTAGGATACAATAAGCTCTTGGGTTCAGGAAAAATCACAAAACCAATAATTGTGGAAGTTGAAAGCTTTTCCAAAATCGCAGAGGAAAAGTTAAATAAAGTAGGCGGAAGGATTGAAAAAATATGATTGGGGAGCCTGAAGAAGAAAAGAAAAAAGATATTGTTTCTAGACTTAGTAGATATCTACCTGCAATAGAAAAGCCTACATTCAAACAAAGCTTAAACAAACGGTTATTGTGGACCGGGCTTATTCTTGCATTGTATCTTACGCTCACACAAATAACAGTTTTTGGTATAGAAGGCGATTCTCCGTTATCACAGCAGTTTAGATTTTTCGAGCTAGTTCTTGGATCTAAAATAGGAAGCATAATGACGCTTGGTATAGGGCCAATAGTTACGGCTGGTATATTGTTACAGCTTCTAAAAGGATCTAAAATAATAAAGATCGATACAAGGACAGCAGAAGGAAGAAAGAAATTCCAAACTTTAAATAAGGCAATGGCAATATCATTTTCTTTTTTGGAGGCAATCGCATTCGTGTTGGCAGGTGCACTGCCTGTGCCGGATATTATCAGCTTA
>CAZPID010000090.1:0-3221 GCA_964586885.1 uncultured archaeon
TTTCTGCGCTAATACATTTTGCAGCTGTTGCTGGTAACTTTGAAATTGCATTAACATGCTCCTTGCTTCTTCAGATAATTCTCCTGGCATAAATAAACACCTGTGGTTTTACATTACTGTTTAAAAGCTTTTAAAGGATTATTTATTAGCAGAATTTGGAACTAACTTTAATTCTTTACAATTTTGTATCCAAGAATGATCATATAACAATTTTCCATCATTATGCCCATAATGTCCTACATTTTTATCCTTGCCTCTTGGTAAATCAACACAATATAGTTCTTTCCCGTTGGATTCTCTAAATCCAGCAGGTCTGAGTCCCATTTCATACAATTGCATGCAATACTCAAAAGGATTATCTTCAAATCCGGGCAAATCTTTAACTACTTCCCAAGCTGCATATTTAGCAATATTTAGACCTACAACATATGCTGGAAACCAAGCTGCACAGTTTTCATTTCCTAAAGAATTCTTAGATGCTAAATTCTTAGCCATTTTAAATGCTAATCTCCTTACAGCATCCCATTCTTCAGCTCTACCTGATTTTATCGCGGCTTTTGCCGTTTCATATAGTGCAGTATTAGACGTATCATACCATGAAGTACCTTCCCCTTTCCAAGTCTTTAATATTTCCATATGTTTATCTATTCTATCATCAATCATTGGAAAAACATTAGAATTTATTTCTTCTAAGCTGTACAATCCTATATTTCTTATCCTCAAAAATATGTCTTTATATTGCATACCAATTTTTCTCCTAGTTTTTTTATCTATAAACGCCGGTATTCTTATTTCCCTTTCAAAACCATCAGAAGCAAGTGACGACATAACAATTACCTAAAATAAATTTAAATAATTGCATTTAAGTCAGTTTCTATAAGATGATTTGCATTATGCCACAGAACAATAACCATAACCGCACTCAGGACAGCTCCAACAACCTTCCTTAAACACCAAATCCTTATTGTCATTAGGGCATTTTCTAAAATTATTTTCCTGATCTTCAATAAAACTACTAACAGGGCTTAGGTCAGTTGCTTTCTTGTCCTCCTTATCTTTTTTTGGAACTGAGAGAACTTGTTTCTTTATAGAAGTATCCCTAAATACAGTAACATCCTTGCAGTCAAGATGATGGGCCAGCAAATAGCTTTTCTTCATGTCTTCTACAGTGGCTTCAGCCGGGAAGTTGTTGGTTTTTGACACAGAAGAGTCAATCCATTTTTGAAATGCGGCCAAAGATCTTATATGATCTTCAGGTTTCATGTCCATTGCAGTTACAAATAATTTCTTTAATTTTTTAGGTACGTATTTTATATTCTGTATGCTGCCGTTGTTGTCATTTATGGCTTTGATAAGCTCTTCGTCATACAACCCTTCTTCGCGCATGGCCTTTTCAAATACAGAATCAATATAATAGAAGTTGCCGATCTTTACATTCTTCTCGAAGACTAGACTGAATATCGGTTCCATGCCACTGCTACAGCCAGCTATCATGCTTATGCTTCCAGTCGGAGCTATAACTGTGGTAAAGCCATTCCTTATACCAAATTTTCTTACCTTGTCAGAAATTTCCTTCCAGTTAAAATGCCAAGCTTTTTTGTCATAGAATCCAGCAAAAGGCAGCTTGCCTTCTGTGTAGAAACTTTTACTATAATAAGGAACACTGCCACGCTCTTTAGCAAGTTCTATAGATTCAACCTTTGAATAATAATTTATGAATTCCATCAATTTTTCCATCAACTTTCTGCCAATCTCAGAGTTATACTTAAGGCCTAGTTCAAACATTAAATCAGCCAAGCCCATTACACCAAGACCTATTTTTCTAGTGTTCAATGTCATTTCTTCTATATCAGGAAGCGGGTATCTGTTTACGTCAATAATATTGTCCAAAAATCTAGTACAAATAACTACTGCATCTTTCAATTCATCCCAGTCTACAAATTTCTTACCATTTGAATTTTCCTTTGCAAAAGCCCACACGTTTATACTTCCAAGATTGCATGATTCATTAGGATAAAGTAAAACTTCACCACAAGGATTAGTTGAAAAAATTGGCCCCAAACTTTTAGCAAAGGGGTTATACTTGTTTACATTGTCAAAGAATACAAGACCAGGTTCAGCAGACTCCCAAGATTGATAACAAATCCTATCAAACAGTTCCTTTGGATTTACATATTTCACAATTTTCTTATTTTTCGGATTTATCAAAGGATAAGGTTTTCCTTTTTGCAAATAATCCCAAAATTCTGGAAAAATTAGAACAGATATATTAAAATTCCTTAAAGCTTTGTTGCCTTTCTTTGTTGTTATAAATTTTTCTATGTCAGGATGATTTATGTTTAGGATACCCATATTGGCTCCACGACGAATAGAACCTTGTTTTATAACTTCTGTCATTGAATCATAAAGTTGCATGAAGCTTACTGGACCTGAAGCAGTTCCATGAGTTGACTTTACAAAATCTCCAGCTGGTCTTATATTTGAAAAATTATATCCTACTCCACCTCCAGCTTTAAATATTATAGATGCTTTCTTAAGAGTATCCATTATACTATCTATAGAATCTTCTATCCCCAAAACAAAACATGCACTGCCTTGACCAAGCGGGTTACCGAAGTTAGCAATTGCTGGCGTGTTTGGCATAAATCTTCTAGAAACCATGATTTTATAATACTTGTCCACATGTTTTTCATATTTATCAAACTTGCCACTTTTAACCATTTCAAAAATTTTCTTCCAGCTAACTTTCATTTTCTTATCTTTATCAAGCCTGTCATACAGCTTTTTGAAAGCTTCGAGATGATACTTGTTAAGCTTATACTTACCTATAGAAACCTTGTTATCAAAATCAGCGGCATCAAATTTCTCATTGGCATGTTTTGTACTTTTTCCATTCTTGTCAAAAATAATACTATCATAAAATAAATCAGGTATAGCAACATGTATAGCTATTCTTGTGAATAATTGTTTTGGAGTTTCTATCAACTTTCCAGTTTCGTCCTTTCTAAGATACCTAGCTTTCAATACACGAAGAGCATTTACATCAAACTGCTTATCCACTTCATCTATAGAACTCTTTTCAAGTATTCTCATTTTTTCCAATCTAATTTCTGCCCTTTTCTGTCTGTAAAGTATATACGCTTTCGCCACACGCGCATAGTCATTGTCTATTAAAACCTTTTCTACAATATCTTGTACTTCTTCTACTTTAGGCATTTTTT
>CAZPID010000091.1:0-3209 GCA_964586885.1 uncultured archaeon
GTAGCCAATAGCAAGAGTTCTATTGATATCATTCTTAGAACCTTTCGATAACAAAAATTCTTTCAAAGACATTTTTTTAGGCATTGGAGACGGTAGTTGTTGGGGCAAAGGTTTTTCTAACCTCAAAATTCTTTTTTCATGGCTTTCTACTCTTTTTACTAATTCTTTAAATTCTGGATCAGTTACCGTCACTATCATCGACCCCAGCTTTCTGTAAAACATCTTTCAAAATTTTCCCAACTAAATTTATAGGAATTATGTGCATATCGGAATCAGTCTGTTTTATCTTACCTGAATCTCTCAGATCTTTAATCCATGGTAATATCGAACCCTTAGGTTTATCAAGTTCTTCCATGAGTTCTTTGTTGGTGACATTTTCCGTTTCAACAAATCCAGCTTCTTTAGCATACAGCCTACCGATTAAATACAACAAAATTTGTTCTTTTCCTGCTAGTTTTTCCTAAACAATATCTCAACTTTACCTTCAGGCGTTATTTTAATTAATTTTTTGGCTAAAGTAAAGTTTCTTTCTAGGGAATTTTTATAGTCTACTACCATTTCCTGAAGAATTTTATCTTTAAGAGTCTCTTCTCCCACTTTTTATCAACTCCAATCTGATTTTTTCAATATTGTAGTTAGGAATATAATACTCAGAGCTAGCTTTAGCAACCATTTTTTTAGCACAAAGTTGTGACAAATAGGATCTAACACTATTATAATTAATCCCGCTCATCTCAGAAAGTTCCTTAGGACTCATAGTTTCTCCATCGCGCTTGCCAAGGGCTTTTAATGCTTTCGTTCCTAGTAACATTACTACAATTTGTTGCCATGTGGTAAGATATGCGTAATCAGAAATTGGTATGATTTGTCCAGTTTCTATATCCACTCTAATGAAGTTTCTTAAAACCTCTAGCAGTTCTCCTCGATTGAATTCAGTTTGTGATATGAGCAATTCCTTTAACGGATTTTCGTTGTTTTCCTCAGGGTTATTTACATTCTCCATGTATAATCTATCGTTCTATCAGTATTTAAGCTTTTCGGTTTTATAGATTATTATAATAAACAAACAGATTAATTAATTGATATATGTATCGATTATGATATAAAATGAATTTCAATTGCCGGAAATATATGATTATAAATGTAATTGGACAAAAGCATATCAGTTTCAGTTATAGCCCAGATTTCATTATCTTCATTGAAAATAAAGAATCTAATCTTCTTAAAACTCACGCTTTTGAGGATATGCTAAGACCATTTTCCTGTTCATCCCAGCAAGAAATTATTTTTTATTGACCTTTGTAGAAACGTGGTTTAAAGATTAAAAATCCGCAAGTTTAAACCATAGATGATGATATCTTATTGAAATCTTCTTCAGAAATGTTTACCATGGATACTTGAAGATACTGGTTCCATGTTTTAGATTTATCTGCAATAAAAACAATCTCATCTATAAAGTTTGATTTTGTTACTTTAGCTTTCTCATCTTCTGATATTGTAGAAAATTCTATATGTACTTTACCTTCCTTTACTATCTTGAAATTCGTCCTATAGGGAAACATATAATTTTTATCGGCCTTTTTCCATCCAATGTGATTAAACACCTCTTTCATATCAGTAGTAATTTCTACAACAGCTACAAAATTACCACCGTGAGTATAAACTACAGCTTTATCTCCCATCTTAACAAAATTTTTCATTGTTAAATAATACCTAAAATCTACACCCCACATAGAATTCTTTTTACAAATTTCCCAATTGTTTTTAGAAGTTACAAAACACCAGTATTTCATATATTAAAGAATTAATTTTATTTAATTAAATTATTGTACTCTTTCTTCAAGCCCTCTATTTTTTCTTGTACTAGATCCAACATCCTATACAACTTGAATGGGTAATTGGTACCTTTTGTTACTCCACCAAAACGGAATTTAGTTATAATTTCTTTATCAGCTGTTCTAAACATCCATTCATCTCTTATTTTTTTATCTATTAGGTGATGATATTTTTCAAAAATACCGTCCATCTTGAAATAACCTTCTGTAAATAGAAGGAACATCCCAGCTTCCTTCTTTATAAGTGCTCTGTATAGTTCCTTAGCTATCATCAGAGTATGAAGCAGGGGGCTGTATACCTCATCTAACTTCTTTTCTAATAATGCAATCTTTCGTTGTTTCCGATTATCTAATACTATATTTTCAGTTTCAATGACGTACATGAAAGTTACAAAAACTAGGGCAGTAATTAATCCAACATTAAGTGTCTCAGAAAGAGTGAGTTTACCATCTATATTAAAGAAAATTATTATTGCAATAATTACTATAAGAGATATTACCATTACTTTGTTAAACTTCATAAAATCATATTTCTATAAAACTATAAAAGCGTTCAATTTCAAGGAGATACCTATATCCCCTAACATATGTGCGTCCAACCAAATTTGAACTGTTTTTAATTAAATTAAAATCCTTTGATACCTTTGCCGTTGTTGAAGAATATGAGGAAATCATTGTTACCGAAAGTGGCTTAAAGATTACTAATCAATAAACTCTTATCTGTTGTGATAAAATGTTTAGCAGAAAAAGAACATTGGCATATTTTACTGACAAAGAGGATTTGAAAAGAGATTATGATATTTCTAATCTGGATTTCCCACCTTATACTACAAAATTCTATGAGGACACTATAACTAAATTTGAAGGGCTTGAGAGCGCTAGAAAAGAAGCAATGAAAATGTGTCCCAAAGATGCTAATGCATTATTAGAAGTGGAAATAATTGGTCGGCCCCAATATGCTGTTACTGTCCAGCCTATGAGAGTTCGGAGAATTAGGATATAAAGAAACCAGTTCTTCTAATTTCTAATTTTTAACTAAATTAAAATAAAGTTATTTTATAGACGATTAAAATGCCGGAATACGAGATATCACCGTCCAGTTTGAACCTTCTTGAGAACTGCCCTAAATGCTTCTGGCTGTATGTGGTAAAGAAAATCAAAAGGCCCAGCGGGCCATACCCTTCACTTCCTTCAGGGATAGACATTCTGTTGAAAAAGCAATTCGACAAGTTCAGGGACAAGGGGGAACTGCCTCCGGAATTGAAGGAAGAAGGCACGGATGCGAAGCTGTTTGTCAACAATGAACTGATTGCTTTGTGGAGGAACAACAGGAAGGGCATCAGATATTTTGACAAGGAAAGCGGAATTGTTCTA
>CAZPID010000092.1:0-3205 GCA_964586885.1 uncultured archaeon
GAAGATATGTAAAAATCAGAGGACCTAATAACTTTTATAGCAAATAATACTTTTGGATAATTTTCATCATCATAATATTCAAATCCCATTAATTGATCTAAACCACTCCAGGTATCAAAAAATTCTTGTGCTTCTTTAGGATCATTGAATGCTTCTGTTTTTATTAATTTTATTGGAATGTCATATTTCTGTTCACTTATTTTTCTACATTCATTAAAAGATTCAGTGCATTTTTTTATCAAAGAATTAGAATTTATGGAAGAGATGGAAGCAGAATTAACTACATCTCCAGTAATGCTTTTACTTAGTGTATTTGAAGAATCAAAAAAATTATTAAAAAAGAAAATAAAAGCGACTGCCAGAATGAGCACCAGAAATATGAAAATTGTTCTAGAGAACATAAAATCTTAAACTTATTGTTCTTTAAAAAGGTTTAGAGATTAAATATTACATGGAAGAGGGCCAAGAACAGGAAGATATCATTGAAGAGATAGCCGACGAGGAAGAAGAGATTGAAGGAAAGGATTTGTTCAAGACACCTGTTCTGGATGAGGTCATTAAAGATCCTAAAAGAATTCTCAACACAAAAGAAAAACAAAAAAGATTTGAGCATCATAAGCAAATAGAAGATAATTTTAACAAGGATCAAGAAAAAAAAGTTCATCCTGGATTCGTGAGCTCTTATTCATTTGGGGAGCATGAGTTTGAAAGATTGAAATTGATTCTTTTGAGGCTTGATGAGGCTGCTGAAAGAGTCACAACTTACAGGAAAGAGAATCTTGTATATTTCCCAGAGTTTTATGCAATCCTACAGAATTATTTCACATGCATTTATTTTATTGTTGATAGCACAAACAGAAAAAAAATAAAGGATGGTATGGCATTTATTAGAGAAGCTGTCATTGATTATACAACTTCAAACCAAAAAGAAATAAACACCGAAGCTATACTTGTTCTTTCTGAAATCTATCTGCTGCTTTCAAACATCAAGAATTTTCATGGACTTGGATTCTCATATGAAAAGAAAAAAGGAGATTCTGAAAAATACTATGAATCATTTTTCAAAAAGAAAAGATGAGTGCATCAGAAACACAGACAATAAAAAACCAAATGAGAAATGGGAGTATTGAAGAGAAAACCCTTGTTGTTTCTTTTTATAAACTTCTTGTTGATTATCTCAGAGAAAATAAAGATCAATCCAGGAAGCTTTTTAAGATTGCCCGGGAAGTCAGGAGAGGGTTAAGAGATGACTATGATTTTGTCTGTGCAATTACAGGAAAAGAAGGTTCAGGAAAAACTACTTTGGAAATAATTCTTGCGATTCTTATTGATCCAAAATTCAACCTGGAAAAACAACTTTCTCTTTTGCCTTCTACCGGCGAAATAAAAAGAATGTTCAAAAGAATCCGGCATTATGGAGCCTTGGGAATTGATGAAGCAATAAAAATTCTTCACAAGCAGGACTGGTATAATGTGCTGCAGAGAATAATTATTCAGATGTATGCAACAGAAAGATTTCATAACAAGTGCACTTTTCTTTGCATCCCCAGATTCAAGGATTTGAATGAACATTTTAGGAATCACAGAATTAATTGCTGGATAGATATTCTTGACAGAGGAATTGCTTTTGTAAAAGTTCCTGTGCCTGTGCCTTATTTTTCAGACCCCTGGCTTATGGATGACATGGCAAAGAAATATAATTGGCTACTTAAGATTAAGAAAGGCTCTCAGATTACAATAGAAGACATGCAGAGGATAGAGAAAAAGAATCCCTGTTATGTTGACACTATTTATTTTCCTGATTTGCCTAGCCAGATAAAGAAACAGTTTCTTAAGCTTAGAGATGCTTCCAGGAAATATGAAGATAGAATGCATCTTGAAGATGTGCCTAAGGATAAGGTGAGGAAGGCCTTGGCGCTTACAATACTAAAAGAAAAAGAGTCTGGCAAGAATAATGCTGACTTGTCTAAGGTTCATGACATGAGTGAAAGCTTGATTAAGATATTGCTTAGAGAGGCAAGAGTTCATGTGAAAAACAAACTTTTGCAGGAGAAACAGGAGTTGAAGGACAAATGGTGAATACATTATATATAAGTAATACAGTATTCAGTAAATTTTATTTAATTTTGTCCTGATTAAATAAAATATGCCCAATATTTAATCTTAAAATGAAAGAGAGACCGGGTATTTCAAAAAGGGAAAATGATTCCAGGAGCGCCAGCCAGAAGTATGACAGGATTAAAATCAAGTCTTCAGGCCGGACTATTATTAGAAGGAAGAAAAGAAAGGTTGAGGACATGGGAGCTCTGCTTTCTAGGAGTGAAATCCTGGCCATGATAAATAAAATACCTGCTGAGATTACGCGGTTTGGAAAGAAAGGTTTGATGTATAGAGCACTCATTGCATTGCTTTATTTGACTGGGGCCAGGATAAACGAGCTTCTTACTTTGAAAAAAAGCCAGTTTGAATTCATGCAGCATCCAAAGACAGGCATCAAATATATGGTGGTCAGTAATATTCCAACTCTGAAAAGAAAAACACCTCTGCCAAGAACACAGTTCATGAGAAAAGATATTGAAGAAAATTTCATAAATCATGTAAAGGAATGGATGAATGAGCTCACAGCAGAAGAGGCACTTCTCTTTCCTATCAAGGCATCAAGAGCCTGGCAGATTGTAGAAAAATACACTGGAATGTTTGATCATTATTTTAGACATGTAAGAAACGGAGACTTAGTCCGGCTTTATGGATTCAATTCCTATTGGCTGCAGAGATGGAATGGATGGGCCAGGATAACAAGCGGCGAGAACTATGTGCATCTTATTGCAGAGGATCTAAAAGAAATGATTATGGGGTTAGAAAAAAAAGAGGAAGTTCAATAAGTATACATCATATACATAATATACATGTTATACCTGAGTAATTTTGTGGATTCTGAATAGGTTGTTAAGCCAGGCAAAAGTATCTCCAAACTTGGCATATCCGAACCAGCCATTTATTCTTGATTCCATCTGGTCTTTACTTATTTGTTGGTTGTTGTAGAGTGATATATTCTTCTCAAGCTTCTTCATAAAATACTTTATGTTTCTTTTTCTTAATAATTTGTAATGATAAAACACTCTATAACCCATGAATGTTATTCCGTTCCTTAAGGCGTGAATTTCTGTCTTGTCTGGATGCAGCTTGATCTTTAAGCCAGGAAGAA
>CAZPID010000093.1:0-3190 GCA_964586885.1 uncultured archaeon
CCTATCCCCAACTGGCGCTATTATTACATTCTTCATACTTTATTGTTGGAAGTTAACTTTTTAAACCTTTCTTTTAATAATTAAAACACGTTTTAATACGGCTAGTATTTGATTTTTGAATAAACAGTGTCTATGTAGAACGTTCTACATTAAACCCAACATTTAACCCTTAACACAATGCTTTTGAACACTAAATTAAAACTAAGTTCTATGTGGTCAACTATGAAATATCATTGTATGGTATGCGGCGATAGATTGGATGCAGTAAGATGTATTGGAAAGATTAAAGGCATGTCAGTGAGTTTTTGTGGCGAGCACGCCGCGTTTTGCGAGAATTGCGAAACTATAACATGTAAAATAATTAAGAAATCAAATTAACTTTGGTTAAATAGTTCCGTTCCTGGGTAAGCAAGAGTCCAAGAGAACCAAAAACCGAAATGATCTGGGACCCTTTTAAGCGATTTACCATCTAATGACACGCCTTCAAAATCCCATTCTCTACCAGAATTGTCAACAATTTTCCCACCAGTTAATTCAAAGGTTAAAACACCTTCATTTTCCAATTGCCTATCAAAAATTCTTATAGTCCCAGTTGAAGGATCTTTTAAAACAAGTATATCTACACCGCCGACATTGTCATTTATCAGTCCGACTTTATCAACCTCGTCTCTTGGATAAGCTTTTGCAATATCATTGATTACAATTCCATGTATCCATGTTTTAGCATGAAGTCTAGTATCTGTAAATGTAGAACCATAGCCAACAAAATCATTTGTATAATAATTACCATATGGATCACTTCCATACGGTCTTAAAAAGCCAGTTTCTCTAGACAATACATCTGTTTCTGGATGCTGTTGTTTCCAATCACCCCATTTTACTGTATCTAAAGGAACCCATTTTAATTTATTTCCTGTTAATTCTCCTACAATAGCCTGACCTGTTTGCTGATACCAATAAGAATCTGTCACATCATCATACATCACCAAGTTTGAGTTGTAGAGCTTGCCAGAAGTTCCAAATTGTGGAGTAGAACCAAGTCCTGCCACTTCCCTAGAAAATGCTATTCCTGTCAGACACAGCGGGCAGTAAGTTACAACAATTGGCTTCCCATTTATTTCATCATTCGCAATTTCATGATAAACAAGTATTTGATGAGGATATGCCCTGAACTTTCCTTCAAAGCTTAAACCTAAAACAAGATCATCATCTGAAAGAAAAGTAGCTTCAGAAGCAGGAACAAATTTACCTTGGCCTTCTGCAATCGCAGAAATTCCTATATCAACACCAATACCTCCTTTTGGTGGTCCGCCTGCTAAAATATTACTAGGATGAACTAGGTATTTTGTACCGTCAGGCAAAGTTTTAATATCAGCAACTGAAGACGAAGCTACACCAGAGGTTTCTACAGGGGTTTTAAAATACTTTTCAACATTATCTCTTAATTCTTCCAAACTCATGGGACCCAACTTTTTAAATTGTATAACACCATTCTTATCTACAAATAAAGAAACAGGCATACCAAAACCAAAGAATGTTCTATAAAATATATCACCTTCATCTGATAAAACAGGATCTGTTATTGGAGTTCCTTCAGCTTCAAAAGTATCTAAAAACTTTTGTGCTGTAGCTGTAGGTTCAGTTTCTATCCTATGAACAAATAATACAGTTACATCATCGTTCTCATCTGATATTTTCTGTAAATCAGGCATTTCTGCGATACAAAATGGACACCATGCAGCCCAAGAATTGATTATAAGATTCTGACCTTTGAAATCTGAGAAAGAAACCTCTTCACTTTGTAAGTTTTTAAGTGTTAGCGGCGAAATCTTTTTACCAACTTCTGTACCTTCCTCTGAAGATGTTGTCTCTATTGATAGCTGTGGAGTAAAAGGATATTGTAGAATCACAACAGCTGCTATAATTGCAATTGCTACAGCTACAAATATTAATTTCTTGTTTTTATCTTTCTTACTTTTAACCTTTTTCTTTACCATTTTATCACTTCCTTCAAAAATTATCTTAATGCGCACGGAAGACATACTTTCCTACGTTTAAAAAGCTCTTCGGTAAAAGCTTCAAAGGATTTTGCATGTTCTTCACCACAAAACATTTTTTTAAACGTGCCTACTTTTCCATATATTTTAACTTCCTTTTTAATAGCTTCCTGTACTTTTGGTATCTTATCACTACAATAGAAGCATTTCTTTCCAAATAGCATAATTAAATTTTATTTCATCCATTTATAAGAATTCTTTGAAATGTTAAAGATAAGATTTATAGCAAGAATTGCTAAAAGAAAAGCACCATCAATTCCTAGTGAAAGGAAGCCAAATGAAAATAAAGCTGCTAATGCTCCAAAATAAATCTGTCCTCTTCCTGAAGTGGGTGATGTTTTTGGATCTGTAAGTACAAAAAGCGCCAGAAAGAATGGAGCAGATAAGAAAGCATACGGAATTATGAAAAGTGAAAAGCTTTGTATGAAAATGTTCTGTAAAATAATAAGAAAACCATAGAAAAGAATGAATGAAAAGAAAATCTTATCTCTTTTTAATTTGCCCAAAGATATGATACCTGCTAATAAAACTAGAAACAGTGGTCCTGAAGCCCACCATATAGCTTGTACTGAAAATATATACATACTTATGAGAACTGCAAATGCAGCAGGATTTAAAATATTACCATTCCATTTTATAAAATATTTAGAAACAATTGCAATTGCTGCAGTAATAATAAACACATAAATTTCAGCTCTACCTAGTATAGTTCCAATCAAAAGACCTGTTATAATTGCTGTTTTTGGAAGAGTTTTTATATCATATTTTTTATATCTAATCAAGAAATCTATAATTCCAGCAGTTGCTACAGATACTAAAACCTGAGGCAGATATACGGTATTAAAAAAACCATTATATCCTACTAAAATAGATAAAGCTATAATTTGATACCAGTGAGGACTTCTTAATTTTTTAAGTTTCATAATTACTTCTTTAAGTTTCATAATTACTTCTTTAATAAATGCCCTTTTTAAGAAATTTTTTAATGTTTAAAATATAAAATTATTTTATGGTATTCACAGAAATACTTGGATTTGCAGGAACTATTTTAATTATATTCGCCTATTTACCACAAATATCTCACTTGATTAAAAAACACTGTTCTGGTGGACTAAGTTTGAAAGCATGGGGCA
>CAZPID010000094.1:0-3133 GCA_964586885.1 uncultured archaeon
AACGGCAAAGGTATCCTCTCCAATTCCTTCTTCTCCATCGTAAGCATATCCATAAACAGATTGATACTTTGTCTAAATATTTTAATATTATAAAATATTTATTTTATTAGCATTTTAGTTAATTTGAAATTCGTTGGGCTTCTAAGAATCTCACTATAGGTAATCCGTGTTTATTAAAGCTTGTATTCAAAACCAAAGGTACTATTAGTAAAGGGATAAAAACTTTAGAAATCTGTAGGCTATTCAGATTTTCTGGTGGCAAAATAATAATGTTTTAACGTTGTTTTAGTTGTGGTGAATCCGAATTTATTCAGAAAATTTTCTATTCTTTTGACATCTTTTTCTCTCCAAGTTTCAAAAATTATACCTCTAGTTCTATTCAAGACTTTTTCACATCCTTTTAATACATCTAATTCGGCTCCTTCTACATCTATCTTTATTAAATCGATTTGTTGATTTTTGATTAGAGAATCTAATCTTATGGCTTTTACTATGATGTATTCTTTAAAATCATGTATGCCTTTTACATGTTTTTTAAGTGAATGGCCGGCACTGCCTTTCGGATCTAAATAAAGTTTTATTCGTTTATTTTTTGAATAGCACGCCGCATTGATTGCTGATATGTTTTCTAGATTATAAAAGTCTACATTATTAATAACAATTCTGAAGTTTTGTGGATGGGGTTCTATAGATATAATCTTTCCATTTTTGTTCAAAATTGCCATCATAATGGAATATTTACCCACATGGGCTCCAATATCGATAAAAACTTTGAAATTTTTATTTTTCAAAAAAATGTCCAGAATTTCAATTTCTGACTGGGGAAGCATGCCTACGATTGGCAAGATTTTATATTTACTTTTTATTTTTAAAAACTTGTGAAATACTACATATAAGAATTTATAAATAACTTTAACCTTGTAAAATATGTTTCTATTATTAAACAGGACCACCCAAAACATGGTGAAAAGTATTTTCAAAGATTCTACGATATTCATAGTAATATAAGTATTTAGGTATTAGGATAAAAATGTGTTCTTTTTATATATTTATTTAAATGCAATTGCCTTTAAGTTTAACGAAAAGTGTTTTTTTGAAATTTTTGTAAAAATCTTCTTTATAACACCTCCTAACGTCTTGGAACAGAGAATCCGATAATTTATTCTTATTTTTTTAAACCCTGCTAATTTCAACCAATTTTTAAGGTGTTCGGGTGTAAATAATGCATAATGTTTGTCCAATTTACCTTCGCCCTCATGTCCTCCATAGTGTACAGTATGGAAATATCCTAAAGACTTAAAGTGGAAATAAAGACATCCAGCATTGTCAGTGATAAGCACTATTTTTCCACTATTTTTCAATACTCTTGATATCTCTTTAAGAAAGTGGGGGGGGTTTGTTAAATGCTCGAAAACATTTCCCGAATATACTTCGTTGAATGTATTGTTAACGAATGGTAATCTCTGTTTATCAACGTTACATCTTATTACTTCCTTTCTCGAAGGGTATAGATCTACAAAGTCCGTTCCATATGTATCCTTTCCACAACCAATATTCAATATTCTTTTTTGTTTCATTTAATACACTACCGATTTATTTAAACTTTATAACCTTTTCTATTTTTAATTAAATTAACCATATTAACATAAAAGTAATTTAAAGTCTAAAATAAATAATTATATTATTTTATTATTAATTAAATTTAGAAGTTTTGATGGAAATCTATTTCTTGTTTTTTAATTATTTGCTTCCACCAAGTTTTATTTTTTTGATACCAAAATATGGTTTTTCTTATACCGTCTACAAATTTTATTTTAGGTTTCCACCCAAGTTTTTTAATATTTTCTATATCCATAGAGTACCTTATATCATGCCCTGGCCTATCTTTAACAAATTCTATTAAACTTTCATCCTTTCCTAAAGTTTCTAAAATTAATTTGGCTACTTCTATGTTATGTAATTCTTGCTTTCCTGCTATGTTGTAGATGTTGCCAAACTTCCCTTTATGTAAAACTGTATCTATAGCTTCACAATTATCCTGAACAAACAACCAGTCCCTAATATTCTCTCCTGTTCCATAAACAGGAATTTTTTTGTTTAAAAGAGTATAAACTATTGTCTTAGGTATGAATTTTTCTGGATGATGGTTGAAACCATAATTATTCGAACTTCTTGTTATCATAACTGGTAGGTTATATGTTTCTACGTAGCTTAATGCCAAAAGGTCTGCAGCAGCCTTGCTGGCGGCATACGGATTCCTCGGGCTCAGCTTGTCAGTTTCTTTAAACGAACCTTTTTTAATATGACCATAAACTTCATCTGTACTAATTTGAATAAATTTTTCAACCCCGAATTTCCTCACAGCATCTAAAAGTGTAGCGACACCAAGGACATCGGTTTTAACGAAAGGTCTTGAGTCGACTATTGAACGGTCAACATGAGCCTCGGCAGCCCCATTAACTATTATATCAACCTTTTTTACTATATTTTCTACTAATTTCTTATCACAAATATTGCCTTTGATAAATCTGTATCTGGAATTTTTTACAAGATCCTTTACATTGCTTAGATTTCCTGCATACGTCAATGCATCAAGATTTATTATGCTGTAGTCTGAATATTTATTCAACATATATCGTATAAAATTCGAGAATATAAATCCGCAACCTCCTGTAACAAGAATTTTCATTTCTAATCACTTCATTGTCTTTTTAATTTCTTTACTTCTTCTTCAATATCCAATAGTTTTTTCCTGTTATTTTTTTAACTTTATTAGTGTTTAATTATAATGTCTTTGATCGTATAGCTGGCTGGTTTAGTTCTGATGTAGTTATTGGTCGGGTCCATAGATAAAGTATAAAGATTTTAAATATTTATCATATTGAAGTGATGATATCTTTCACTTAACAGAATCAATAAAATATCAAAGAAAAAACATTCCTATATGCTTGCATATCGTATAAATTATTTAACCCTAATTTCTATTAGATAAATTATGACTGTAGGCAGAAAGCTTGTATCGAACTCAGCATACCTTTTCATAGGCTGGTTTGTAGCAACTATAATGGGTTTTGTGTATTGGCTTATAGCTGGAAAGCTATTACTGCCGGCAGAGTATGGCATAGTATCCACA
>CAZPID010000095.1:0-3127 GCA_964586885.1 uncultured archaeon
GGTGTAAGAACAGAAGGGATTGAAAATGCAGCTACAAATGCTTTCACGCTTAAAAATTTTATTATAGGAATAATTGGCTTCGTAGCTTTGCTTATACTTATAAACATATTCAGCCCTACTTTCGCTCAAACAATAGTAAATGCTATACCTTACATAATTCTTGTATCTATAGTGGGCTTTGTTTTCATAAAAATATTTGTCAGAAAATATGGCGCTACTGAACGTGGAGTAATTTACAGATTTGGTAAGTTTAATCGTGTTGCAGGTCCGGGATGGTCCATAATAATTCCATTCTTTGAAAGAGAGTTTAGAAACGTTGATGTTAGAACTAAGACTGAAACTATAGATGATGTGGATGCTGTAACAAGAGATGACATACCTCTAACTTTTGATGTTAGCTTTTTCTATTCTATAGCTGATCCGAAGAAAGCAGTTTTACAAGTTACAGCTGTTGACAATACTGTTAAAGTATTCTTCCAGGGACTGATAAGAGATGGCGTAGGCAATTTTGTTATGAGAGAGATTTTCAACAATATGACAGACATAACTTCTGCAATGAAAGACAGAGCAACATCTATGGTTGAAAAATGGGGAATATCAATTGATGGCATAGAAATACTTCATGTAAAGCTGCCAGAAACTGTTTTTAATTCTTTGTATAAACCTGTTACAGCAGAACAGAAAGCAATAGCTGCAAGATTCGAAGCTGAAGCTACTAGAGTTACAACAGAAGTACTTGGAGATGCTTCAAAGAAATTAAATCAAAATGCATTGACATATCTGTATCTAAAAGCTCTGGAGAAGATAAGCACTTCCCAAAATTCAAAAGTAGTTCTACCTATGTCATTTCCAAATGTAATGAGCGGCATAGCTGGCGGTACAGGTCTAGGAATTGGATTGGAAAGCGTTGACCAAGGTAAGATAATCAATCAGATTGCAGAAAAGATTGGCGGAAAATAAATATTTGTTATTATTTAATCTAGCCATTCTTTATTTCTTATTTTGTTAGGAATATTATTAGAATGAATCTTCAAAAATAAGTTCAAATAACCCGCTTTTCTTAGCTTCTTCATGTATCTTTTTTATTTCTTCTGTATTAACTTTCACGATTTTTTGAAAATAAACACTGTCTCCTTGAAGATATTCTTGCATTTTTTTTAATTTTATTCCTTTCTGCCGTCTATCGTAACTATATCCTGCTAATATTCTCTTTCTTTCTGGTTTTTTAAGAACATGGGTATGTACATTAACTTCTCCCACAAAACTTTTTTCCAATTTTCTAGGATCATTAAATATCCAGTCTCCTGTCTTCCTAGAGTGCTTAGCATACATCATCTTGTGGAAGTATCCTATACTTATTGGTTTGTATTCGCTTTTATCATCTACACTATGACCATATGTGGCATAAATCTGCCCGTAGTCTATATTTCCATTAAGAATTTCTTCATTTACAGACTCTCTTTCTTCTACCATTTTAATAAACGAAGAAATAGATTCTGGAATATTGTCTTCCCAATTTATAGAAGCTTCGTACATGCTATAAGAATGCTGTTCAATTTTCTTCTTAGGCATTAATAAATAATTTGTTTAGAATTATTTAAATGCCTTCACAGTCTCAAGTATCATGACTTTACACCCAGTAAGTTCAAATGGGATTGCATCTTACCGGAAATGAACCACCGTAAAGCTTAAATACTAGTTACGATAATTAATTGTATAGATATTAAAAGGTTGGTAATTTTGTTATTAGATGTAACTAAAATAGCAAAGAAGGTTTTCAAAGACAAAGAATTGATTGTCAAGGAGCTACCAGAAGGTAAGGTGAAAATTTCATATAAAAACATAGGATATAGAACAAGCAATCATATGTTTTCTCCAGTCTTGCCAAAATATGTTGACTTGGACGAACAATTTTCAGAAGCTATTGGATCATATATAGGAGATGGAATGAATAGTAAAAATTCTATGTGGGTTATACAATATACAAGTAAAGATTCTGACATATGTCAGTTTATATTGAAATTCTTTACAGAAAGATTTGGCATACAGTTGGAAGATATTAAATTTAATATTTGTTATAAATTCGGGGATGAAGAAGAACTAAAAGAAAAATGGTCTAAATTTTTATGTGTACATTCTTCCCGATTTAGAACCTATAGAATGGAAAAAAACTTCGTCAAAGATAATTTAACAATAATGATATCAGGAACCATATTTAGAAGAATTTTTCAGTATATAGTTGAAAATTACTTTAATGAAATAGGTAAAAACAGGATTCTTAGAAGAGGATTTCTGAGGGGTTATTTTGCTGCTGAAGGTTCTATCTCTTATTATAAAGCTAAAAATCGACGGCAACTAATGTCTTCAATATCATATTCATACCATGCTGGAAAGGAAGATTGGATAAGAGATTTTTGCATAGAATGCCTAAGAAAGGAAAACATAAAAGCTCACTATAAAAATTATAGAAAGAATGATGGGAAAATAATAATAACGAATTGGTCTAATTATCAAAAACTTTGGTGTATTAAAGTTTTTGACAGATGTCAAAGGAAAAAGGATTTGTTTATACAACTGGCTAAGAAATTGAAAGTTTATATAAAATTAAAAACTGACTTTAGAAATGGTTTATTTAGTAAAATGAATGGAACGACACAAGAAAATATTGCTATGTTAATAAATTCAACACAAGGAAATGTATCAGAAATGATTCGAGGTAATAGACCAATTGAGTTGAACCAACTAAAGATTTTATGTAAATATGCAAACATCGATTTTAGATCGTATATGGAAAATATCGAATTGATAAAAATTTATCACAGAACTTCAATACAAGTTTCTGAGAACTTTCTTAATATCCTAGTCTAGCCACTCTTTGTTTTTGATTTTCGAAGGAATATATTCCTCAGATATAAAAGTGATTCCTCTAGATGATAATGATGCTAGCTCAGCTTTTGCTCCCATATCTTTCATCATTTTAAACTGTCTCTGCCATTCTTTACTGTTTTTAAACCATTCGTAATTGCTTATTTGTTTCAGCCTGTTAATATCAACATCTTTGAATTTTATCAAATGTTTTTTCAAGCCATATCTTTCTATATCATCTGTAGTCATACCCAAAAATCTA
>CAZPID010000096.1:0-3083 GCA_964586885.1 uncultured archaeon
CCCAACAAGGGAGCTTTGGAGACAGAGGTTTTTCCTAGGATTGAACTCAAGGCTTACAAACATTATGGATTCTGGAAAACTGTTAATACTATGAAAGATTTGGAAGAAGTTATAAAGATGGTTAAAGATAAAAACTATTTCGATACTATTTGAAATTTTGGCAATGGTACTATGAATTTCCCACCTCCCTCTAAGAATTCCTTTTCTCTTTCTTTAAATTCTTCGATAAATGCCCATGGTAGTATGAAAAAATAATCTGGTTTCTCTGTTCTAGCCTGCTTTTCGGATATAATAGGAATCCATGTACCAATAGTTTTCTTACCCCATTTGTTAGGATTCCTTTCAGCTGCTACTGTTATATACTTATTGTCTAAATTAAAGAATTGTAATAAAGTATTTCCTCTTGTCGATGCTCCATAAACATAAACTTTTTTACCATTTTCAGTTTCTTGTTTGATAAAATTATAAACCTTTGTTTTTAGTTCATTAATTCTTGTTGCAAATTCATCATAAACTTTTCTATTATCTAGTCCCATTTCTCGTTCGCTATTATCCAACTCTTCTATTCTTTTTTCTGCGCCTTCAAACGGCTTTATAGACTTACAATCTTTATGTTTTATATAAATACGAAAACTACCGCCATTGATATTATTCAGTTCTACGTCAAAAATTTCTAAATTGTGCCTGTCCAACAGGTTTTTTAATGCAATCAAAGAATAGTACTCTAGATGCTCATGAGAAATATTATCGAAAGCATTTTGTTTCAACATAGAATACAAGTAATTCATCTGTATGATAAAAACTCCATCTTTATCCAAACACTTTACAACATCTGAGACGAATTCATTAGGCTTATCCAAATCATAAAACATTGCAATTGCAGTTATTATTTTTGCTTTTTTGTTTCCAAGTTCCTTTTGAAATGCCTCAAAATTGAAAAAATCGTTAATTACTTTTGTTATACCAATTTTTGCTTCTTCAATTAAATTTTCTGCAGGCTCAAAACCTACAAGCAATAAGTCTTTATTTTTATACGACTTAAGCAATGTACTATCATTAGAACCGATATCTATTACTAAGTCCCTTAATTTTAAATTAACTAATTTTTCTGCTTTGTCTACTATATCTGACAAGGCGTCACACATTGTTTGATTGATTCCTGATTTATACCAATATTGTTTGTACATCAAATCTAGAGATGTTGTGTGTTTTAATTGTAGTAAACCGCAGCCTCCAGAATTCACATCACAAAGAACCAATTCCAATGGGGCTTTGATACCTTTATTTTCATCAGAGTCAACGAAATTTATAACATACTGTTCTCCTAAAGAAAGTATGGGAATTAAGTTTTTTGAGCCGCAGGATCTACAAGAGTTTATTGTTTTTAATTCCATAAATATCACTGTCTAATTTATAGATTCTTATTTTTAAACCATTCTATAGTTTTTTGAAGTCCTTCTTGAAAATCTACTTCAGGCTGCCAACCTATAATACTTCTAGCAAATTTATTATTACAACAAAGTCTACTTGACCCTACAACATCAAGATTTAAAAATTTAACTTCAGCATTTAATTTTTCTGCTATTTGTCGAGATAATTCGCCTATGTTAATCTCTTTTCCAGAGCCTATGTTTATAGGTCCTCCGATAAAATCACTTTCGGCTCCTTTAATTAATGCAACCACTACATCAGATACAAAAATAAAATCTCTGACAGGTTTATCGTTCCATAATTCAATGTATTTTTTATTAATAGCTTGATGTATGACTGAAGGAATTAAAAAATCTGTAGTTTGTCTAGGGCCAAAGACATTAAAAAATCTGAATATTAGTATTGGGAGGCCGTGACTTTTATGGAAATTTTCAAACATGTGCTCTCCAATGCCTTTAGTAAGATTGTATACATTTTCAGTTAAATGAACCGGATGTTTTTCATCTATAGGAATGTATTGTGGTACTTTTCCATATAAAATAGCAGATGATGGAAAAATTATCTTTTTAAGATTTTTCATTTTGGTAGCAGCTTTTAATATATTGAATGTTCCAAAAACATTAGTACCAAATGCCAAATCTGGCAATTTCTCACTTATATGAACCGAAGACGTTGCAGCTAGATGAAATATATAATCGAAATCAAATCCTGAAAGCTTTTCAACAATTGCTGAGTTAGATATATCATGGGTGATAAAATGTATTTTGTTTTCTACATGTCGGAGGTTCCTTTGCCTATTTTCTTTATTTTTATGAACAATTGTTATATCTGCTCCTTTATCTAGCAAAGCTTCTACTAAATGTGAACCGATAAATCCTGTCCCACCAGTTATTAGGACTTTTTTACCTTCCCAATTCATTAATAGATAATTCAAGATTAAATTTATAAATGTATGAAATAGTCTCCGATTATCAAAGAATCTACAGACTTCCATATAACATGTAACGAGGTGTCTTCGGGTCCATTGGTATTTGAAATTTGAATCTCCTTGAGGCCCTTTTCGTTAGGGCGGTTTTTATTTGAAATTATCTTAATGTAAATATACTGATCAACCAAGCAAGGAATCCGCCAGCACTTGCATCTTTCTGCCTTGCAATTACAGCCAGCTCGTCTGCTTCTGCTTTTAATTTGTTTGCTTCTTTCAGAATTATATTTTTAGTAAACTCGTTTTCCACTCTTTCCGCGACAGACTTGAGGTTGTCGCTTATTTCAATAAGTTCCTGGGACTTATTATGCAAGAATATAGCATCCCTCTTTTCCTGTTCGGCTACAAGTCCGAACAGCCAGCTGAAGAAATATCCTGCGTCTCTGCTGTTTGTCTGGTTCTCATATACGGCTATCTCTTCTATCAGTACTATGGCCATTATCTCCGCTTCTTCTATTTTTTTGACATCCTCAGGCTCTTTCAATATTTCTCTTACAGCTTCTAGTACAGGCAGTGATGTGGCTATTTCTGTTGCTTTAGGCGCTTCTCCATTTTCTGTTATGTTTTCAATTATTCCTTCTCCTGTTCCTAAAACTATTGGCATGCAAACCTCAGAGCAGCAGCGATAGCTGTCGCTTGACTCAATCCACTTGCCTGGACATGTTTC
>CAZPID010000097.1:0-3025 GCA_964586885.1 uncultured archaeon
TCTGTTATTTGTGTATTTAAAATGGGAGAAATCCCTTCTTTTATAAATTCTAGCGCAGCCCTGTCTTTCAATTTTCCAGAATCTCCTTTAATAACTTCTATTTCTATTTTAGGCCTTTTCAATTCCAGACGTATATCATATCTGCTATAATGCTTCATTATCCAGTGTCCCGGTTTAAGTATGATCTTATCACTACCCTTAACCCATTCTTCATATTCTAAATTAACGTCACATCGATGGCTATCCCAATATTTACCACAGTTATTTATAAAATTGAATTTAATCTGACCTAATGTGCCAGACCAATCTAACTTCAGCTTGCCGCTATCCTTTATTTCCTGTAGCTCATAACCAGCTAGTTTTAAGAAGTAATGTAATTCATTTACAAAAGTTAACCAATCATATTTATCATTTCTCGAAGGTTTGCGATCATATTTTTCAAGCACTCTATTAACAAAATCTTGTGTGTTTATTGGTTCTTTTTTCAAACTTTCTGTGCTAGAATAAAAATCATTACTTACGATGGGCTGCATATCTACAAAAACTCTATTTGGCGGCATTTAATTCACCTTACTAAAAAGTAGGAAAGTAATCTTTATAAATGTTATTTATTTCATTTAACTACTAAATTTTCTTAAGTTGGGTCCATAGTCTATCGGTTAGGATGATTGAATAATAAACGCTGCCCTTACAAGGCAGAGAGTCCAGTTCAATTCTGGGTGGACCCACAAATATTTAAACATCAATTTTAAAGATAATACTATGGAATTGAAAGTAGAAAAACAAGAGGACCGTTCAGTAATTATAGAGGTTAAAAATGAGAGCAGCGCTTTCTTACATTTGCTTAGAGAAGAACTTTGGAATGATAAAAGTGTTTCTAAGGCTGCAGTTATTCAAGATCATCCATTTATATCCGATCCTAAAATTCTTGTTGAAGTAAAATCTGGCAATCCTAAAGTTTCTTTGGGAAAAGCTGTTGATAGAGTCAGGTTAAACATAGAGAAGTTTAGAAAAGCTTTTAACAAGTCTGCTTGAATGTTCTTTTAAATTAAGATTAGCTTATTTCTATCTGATCTTCTTTATAACCCAACCATTTCAATAAATCTTTCAATCTATTTCTGTGATCGCCTTGTAGTTCTATACGTTTATTCTTAGAAGTACCGCCACATGCTAGTTTAGATTTTAATTTTGTTGCAACTTCTCTCTCGTTGCTTGTTATGCCTTCTATCACAGTTGTCGGTTTGTTATATCTTCTTTTTTCTATAAAAACTCTTATCTTTTGTATACCTTTGTCCAAAGTTTTACAGACGCATAGGTCCAAAGGCAATCCGCATGTAGAACATATATTTTGCATCTTTTTAATCACTTGCTCTCCTTTAATCCTCTTTTAATAGTAAGTATCCTTGCTATACTTATTCTTAGCTCTTTGATTCTACCAGGATTCTTTATAGGTCTTCTCATTTTAACATTTCCTTTTTCTTTAAGAAGTTCTAGTCTTGAATCGTGCAATCTTTTATCTAAATCTTCTTTTTTCAATCCTTTTAATTCACTCATTTTTCTTTTAGACATCCTATACTCTTATGTTATTAACATTTAAATATTTAAATGTTTTCCCAATCTGTAACATGAGATTATTTATTTTCTTCAATATCAGCATCTTTGTCATGTCTTAACTCAAACTCTTTAGGTGCAGTCTTAAGTATTTTGACCCTCACGCCAACAGCGCCTGCTTTCAGATTAGCCTTTGCGCTACCAGAATCAACTAGAGTTTCTGCATAGTCGCCAGAATGTATAACATAGCCTGCTTTAAATTTCTTCCTAAGTGATCGTTCAGTACCAATTAACTTGCCAGCTGTTTCTATAAGTACTCCCACTGCTCCCGCTTCAATTATTTTTCTTAAATTAAAGTTTACTGCTCTCTTATAATTAATTCCACGTTCTATAGAATTCGCAATCCTGCTTGCTACTATGTTTGAATCCAAAAATTTATTTTCCACTTCTCTAACATCTATCATTGGATTCTCTATCCCAAACCTTTCTTTTATGTCTTTTGACAACTCGTCTATTTTTCTACCTGATCTACCAATTACAATTCCAGGTCTGTTTACGTAAACTATTATCTTACTTCCTACTGCAGTTCTTTGTATTTGGCTGTGGCTGTAGCCTGCTCGCTCAAATTTCTCTTTCAGATAACTTTGTATGTCCGACAGATTTATTCCTTCCTTTACAAAAGTTTTTTCTATTGCCATTCATCTCTCCTCCAAAATTACTTCCAAATTTGTAGATTTGCCTACCCTGCCTCTAAGATTCCATCTGCTCCTGCCTCTCATCTTCTTTTCCCCTTTGTTAGCTACAATCATTTTTATAAAAAGCTTTTCAGTATTCAAATTCTTCTGTTTTGCATTCGCTTCAGCACTTTCAATAAAAGACAATAAAACTTCTGCAGTATGTGTATAATATTTCCTATTTACAGAAACTTTCCCATCTATGATATTGTTCAAAAAGCTTTTTGCATATATCATATTCTTATTTTTTATTTTACCTAAAAGCATCATAGAGTTTTTAGGAGATACGCTGGCTCCAAGTAATTTAGCAGTAGCAGTTTTCATAATTTATCACCTTACGTTTTTGTTGCGTAGAACTTAGAACCTCTGGTAGCACCCAATCCAGGTGAACTATGCTTAACACTTTTTGTAGTTATAGAAAATTCTCCTAATCTATGTCCAAGCATTTCTGGTTTTATAACCAAAGATGTCCATTTTTGTCCTTCTTTTGCCTGCTGACCTTCTTCAGCCTTTGCACCGCCTATATATACACCTACTTTAACCCCAAGCATCTGCGGTAAAATTATCATATCTCTAAGGTGGGTCTTATGAAACTTGTCAGGCACTTTCTTTATGTTTTCTAAAAGCTTTTTCTCCGGTTCAGTTAATCCACGTTTCAGGTGCCTACGTTCTTTGCTAGTAATAATTTTAGCAAAATCATCTATACTCATCTTTTTTAGCTGTTCTACATCATGCCCTCT
>CAZPID010000098.1:0-2997 GCA_964586885.1 uncultured archaeon
AATTAGGACAATCTTTTCCTAAACAATATTGTATTTCTGTTTCTGTGTTATCAGTAGAATTAAACCAAGTGAATCTCATATCTGAAAAATCTGGTTGCATGTTGCTATTGTAAGTGATATTTATTGCTATCTGGTAATCAGTCAAAGTATTGTTGTTTAAAGTATTGTCTATGGTTATTGATTGTCTAAAGTTCCAGTTGTTGTCCCACCATGCTATAGAGGTAGGTATAAGTATTAAGAAGAGTAATGATGTTGTAAGTATTTTTATGTAATTCATAATTCATAGCTTAGAATAAAAAGTATTTATTTGTGTTCGTAATTAGATTTTCATCGACATTCAGTAATTAAGTGCTTCTTCGTATATAGATTTTAATTTTTTATTTCTTTCCTTTATTGAAAATTTACCTTTTTCTACCAATTTCCTATTATATCTGCCCATCTTTCTTCTTAATGAAGGATTTTCTATCAGAAGAGATATTTTTCTGACAATCTGTTTTACGAAATTACTATAATCTCGATTTTTAAAAACGGTTGTTTGTTGGAAGATATAATTTTTACTATATCGGGCATAAGGTTCTTTGATTATAAAACCTCCTTTATAATCTTCTACAATTTCTGGTATTGCAAATACGTTTGTAGTAACTATTGGCAGTCCAACAGACATAGCATCTAACAATCCTAATCCAAAAAGATCGCCGTGTGTTGGATAGACGAAAATATCTGATTTTGCAAAAAAGTTTTTTATAAGTTGTGTTCTTGATAATAGTTGTGTTCTATATGGATAATATTTTATTTCTGATGTATTGTATTTAGACATTATAGTTTTTGGAACATCGGATTTTACTATTAATTCTAAGTCATATTTTCTTCTTAAGATAGAGAAGGCTTCTAAGACTTCTTTACCGCCTTTATAATAAAATTGACTGGCGACAAATAGTAGTCTCAGTTTTTCTTTTGGCCTCTCTTTATGAAAGTTAAAAGTCTGTGTTGCCGGATAAACCACGTTTGTTTTATTTTTAATGTCTTTTGAATCAAAACTGTTAACTATAGATAATCTTGCTACATTGCTCCAAGCTATTATTTTTTTGCAATATTCTGAATTTAAAAAACCCAAAACTTTATTTCTATAATTTCTGTCTTTCATTTTTTTAACACCATTAAAAAAGTATCCAACATAATCTATGTCTATAACCCAAGGCTTTTTATTTAAAATCAGTATGCCTCTGTTAGAATGAATTATATCGGCATCTGTATGAACATAAAGCATTTTAGGAATAGATAATTTGTTTATAGCAAATGTTACAAGTCTTCTTTTTAAACTTTGGGTAATTGAGTGATATGTTTCAATGCCTTTTTTAACATCTGTCTTTTTGGGATAATAATCTATACCTTTTGGTGGGTGTTTGACTAATTCTTTATACAATGGTAGGTTGCCTGGTATTAAGTGTACTTTTATTTTTCTTTCCATAAGAAATAATTAATGAGAGTAAATAAAAAAGTTCGTTTAGCTATATTGGGTAGCAGAGGTATACCGGCTAGGTACGGAGGTTATGAGACAGTAGTAGAAAGTATAAGCACAGGTCTTGCTAAAATGGGTGTGGATGTTACTGTTTTTTCTCCTACTACCAATGAATTTAAAGGATATGTTTACAATGGTGTTAGGTTAAACTTCGTACAAAACTTAGAAAGGCGTTTGGGATCGGTGGGAACTCTACTATACGATTTAATATCTTTAATTAAGTCTGCTTTCTTAAACTTTGATGTAATTTACATGCTTGGTTACTCTTCTGCAATTTTTTGTATAATACCAAGAATTTTTGGTAAGAAAGTTGTGATAAATACAGATGGCATGGAATGGAAAAGAAGTAAGTGGTCTAAATTTGCCAGATTGTATTTAAAGCGTAATGAAATTATTTCAACCAAATTTGCAAACGTTCTTATATCCGATTCACTTGAAATTAGAAAATACTTTATTGCTAAATATCACATTAGTCCAGTTTACATATCATATGGTACAGAATTATTTTACTCTAAAAATAAAAATATTGTTAAAAAATTTGATTTGGAGCCATTTAATTATTATCTAGTTGTTGCTAGATTAGAACCAGAAAATAACATAGATGCAATAATCAGGGGGTTTAGTTTGACCAAATCTAAAAAAAGGCTGGTACTAATTACTAACATCAAAAAGACAAAATATTATTACCAAATTAAACGGCTGTGTGAAAAGGATAGTAGAATTAGATTTTTAGGCCCGCTTTATGATAAAAATAGCTTGAATGAGATTAGAGCTAATGCTTTTGCGTATATTCATGGACATTCTGTTGGGGGGACAAACCCTTCTCTATTAGAATCTATGGGCTGTGGCAACTTTATTATAGCTTTTGATGTTTCTTTCAATCGTGAGGTTTTGAGAAACGGTGGTTATTTTTTCAGTGATGAATACGAGTTAAAAAAATGCATGGAAGATTTGGAGAAAATGAAGAGTAGTAAGATTTCTAAAATCGGTATTAAAAATAGAAAAACAATTGAAAGGTATTACAACTGGCGTAATATAAGTTTGTCGTATTTTAATTTGTTTAAAAAGTTGGTTAAATCATGAAGCAACCTTTAATTTGCATAATAATTTTGAATTGGAATGGCAGAGGGATTTTAAGAAACTGTTTGAGATCTTTGCTTAAAATTACCGATTACAAAAATTTCAAGGCAGTAGTTGCAGATAACGGCTCTACGGATGGTTCTATAGAAATGATAAAAAATAGCTTTAAGAATGTTGACTTGGTAGAAAATAAGGAAAATTTAGGTTTCATGAAAGGCAATAATGCTGGTATAAAGTATGCTTTAGACAAATATGATCCTGGTTATATTCTTCTGCTTAACAATGATACAGAAATAATTCAAAAGGGTTGGTTGAGAAAATTAGTAACAGTCGCTGAAAGTGATGAAAAAATTGGGTTGGTAGGACCTAAGTTAATTTTTCCAGATAACAGAACACAA
>CAZPID010000099.1:0-2979 GCA_964586885.1 uncultured archaeon
TGCTAAACTTTCTATAGATTCTGATGCTCATACTAAAATGCATCTTAGATCTCTGAAGTTTGGTATTGCCCAAGCTCGTCGTGGGTGGGCTCAGAAGAAAGATGTAGTAAACACTCTACCTGTTAAAAGATTACTTAAATTGATAAAGCATTGAATTATTTTATTGGGGTCATATACTAATCTTTTTATATTATAAAAACTATGTTATTTGGTATGGGGCCTGTTATAACAGAAAAGCAATTTAAAGAAACATATAAGCTTAAAAAATTTGCAATCAAGGCTATAAAGAAATTTGGATTAAAATTTCCTAAATATCCAAATAAAAACTTGGTTAAAATAGTCTCGTTGTTAACTTTTGATGGTCATCTAAGATGGGACGGAAATGTGTTTTTGTTTACCGCTGGTAAAAAGTTACTTTTAAAAGAACCCATGTTATTAGTAAAAAAGGAGTTTGGACTTTTTGGTAAATTTAGAAAAATCCCTACAAATATTTATGGCACCAGTTATGAATATAGAGTTACCAACAAGCCAGTATCTAGAATTTTAGATTTCATAGGTGTACCCAAAGGCAACAAAGTATTATTACCTTTTTCTGTACCTAGGTGGATAATGAAAAATAAAGAATTTTCAAGAACATATGTTCAAGTAGCCTTTGATTGTGAAGGCACCATATGGAAAGAATACAAAAGAAGCTTTAAAATAAGATTTAGAATTAACAAATCATTAAAATTTTTACAAAATGGGATAGAATTCATGGAAGATATTAGAAATATGTTATTAAATTTCAATATTAAAACAAGTAAGATTTGGGTCATTGATAGTAACATTAGAAAAGATGGTAATATAACAAAAGGCATGTGTTTCAATATATTAGCAGCTGATATTCCATTATTTAAAAAACACATAGGTTTTACTATAAAACATAAAAAGAAATTATTAAATGGGGTTGGTTTGCAACACGGGATAGAAACGTGAAGTTGTAGTCTAACCTGGCTCATTAGCAGGAAAGGACGTCGGCCTCCAGTTAAATCATGGAGATTTGATAAAAGGATGATAGAAGATAGCCGTGAATCAGGGTTCAAATCCCTGCAACCCCATTTATGGAAGAATTAAAAGAGTTAGCAGAAAAGGAAATAAAAAAGATAGATACTATTATGAAAAGTCTTAAAGTAATTGATAACTCTGCTCTTGAATTGTACAATTTGATCCTAGCCTACTTTATAGATGCAAAACATTTCTTAGAAAAAAAAGATTTTATAAGAGCTTTTGAAGCTGCTGTAATTTGTTGGTCTTATTGTGATGCAGGCTTACATTTGAAAGCCTTTTCCGTAGATGAAGATTTGAAAAAATATTTTACAATTGAATGATTAGTTGTAGAAGGTGGAGGTTCTGTTAAATTAGTATCAACATCTTCCTCCCTAGTTCTGAGATAAAACCAAGAAAAGAATAGTGCAATAAATAAAGTCAAACCACTTATCAAAGCTAAAACTTGGAACGAATAAAGTTCAATAATTATACCACTAAACAAAGCACTAACAAAAGCACCCAGACTTGCTAATCCTAAAAAAGAAGTTATTATTAATCCTTCGTGTTTTATTTTCTCTCCTATGTTTGACATTAAATGCCATGCTGAAACATTCCATAGACCACTACCTATACCAATAACTGTTACAGCTATCAACAAGATTGAAAAATCATTTATAAAGAATATAGATATTATTCCTATTGCTTTAATTAAAAATCCTACCATCACGATCTTATTAGGGCTATATTTATCAGATAGTCTTCCAAAGAAAAATTGAAACACAAGAGGCAATGCTAACAAAAAGAGAACATAGCTCACGTAAGTAAGCGGTTGATTTAATTCCTCAATAATAAACAAAGGTAGAAATATTGCTAATGGTATATAAGCAGCATGAGCAGCCACACCTTGAATAGTCATGCCCTTTAGTTCTCTAAATGATAAGAAAGTTTTCATGTTCTCAAAATAGTTAAAATCTTTTTTATGCAATCGTTTAAAATGAAATTCTCTTTTGTTGAACAATGATACGAATAAAAAGATCATTATAGCGATAGAAACAAAAAATGGCGACTGTATAAAGAAGAAATCTGCGATAAGTATGCTTAAGGGCGCTGCAACAATTTTTCCTATTTGCCCTATGCTTAAAAAGTATCCGCTCCTTTCTCCTCTTTTGGTTCTAATTGTGTCTTCGACTTTTGCTAGAATAATTATTGCTAAAGTTGTAGCAGCAACAGCATCAAGAAGTCTAGCTAAAATGATGGATGCAAAAGAATTGCTTATAATATACAAAATAAGAGCAAAAATTTCTGCTAGTATAGCTACTACAATAATGTTCTTTTTACCTACTTTATCCGCAATGTTACCAATGAACGGAACAAAGATTGCTACAACAAGAGGAAATACAGAAAATACAATCCCTATTTGAGTGTTTGAATACCCAGAATCTTTTAGATATATTGGTAGAATAGCTAAAACTAATCCTATTACTACCGCAAATAAAAGGTTAATGTAGGAATAGCTTTTATAGCTTCCAGTAAAAATATGGTGATGCATAAATTATAATATTAGTAAAAAGGATAAAAAGATAATTAACATTTTAAGGTGTTGTAAAATTGAGTAAAAAACGCATAATTATAATCGGGGCAGCTGGAAGAGACTTTCACAATTTCAATACAGTTTATCGTGACAATCCAAATTATGAAGTAGTTGCTTTTACAGCTACACAAATTCCTGGTATAGAAGGAAGAAAATATCCGAAAGAACTAGCAGGAAAACTTTATCCTAGAGGCATTCCTATTTATCCTGAAGAAAAATTAATAGAGTTGATAAAAAAATTTAAAGTAGACCAAGTAGCGTTTGCTTATTCTGATATTACTCATGAGTATGTGATGCATAAAGCGTCTGAAGTATTAGCTGTTGGAGCTGATTATTTATTACTAGGGCCGAACTCTACTATG
>CAZPID010000100.1:0-2977 GCA_964586885.1 uncultured archaeon
CCAGTCATATTACTACTAAGATAACTGTACCTGACTCGTTTATATCGGGGACGATTCCTGTGTCGAAGGGCGGAACAGGGTTGACAGGACTTGGAACTGCTAATCAACACTTAAGAACAAATGCAGCAGGTACAGCTTTGGAATATGCTGACCCACTACTTTTAGATAATGACGAAACTCAGTCCGGTGGTGGTGCAGCAACCTCACAAGCACCTGCAATTGGTAAAATACATTTTTTCCGCCTTTTAAGTGTAAAACCGGGTGACATAATAAGTCAAGTTAGTTGTGTTATAAATGCCATAGGTACAGGTAGTTTTAGAATGGCATTATATAACGTTAACGGTCTTCACCCACGTAGTTTAATTGTAGAGTCTGCTAGTATTCCTGTAGCAACAGGACAACATAACTTGGCAGTTGCCGACTATGAAGTTACAGGCCCAACATATTTTGCTTTTCAGTCAGAAAACGGTGACTCTACTTTTCATATTGGTAGTATAGCAGAAACAGGTGAACCAAACCGAAACTTTGCATTTACACAGGCTTTCGGAGCATTTCCTACTTTTGTTAACCCTGACGCAGTAGGTGACAATGCTAATACTTTTAGAGTCATAGTAGTAGTCGACAGAGTGAGGGCAGTAGTATGATAGAATTTGACGCAATAGACGAACCAGAAGAAAAACTTCCAATTCATAAACATAAACCATTAAGAGAACGTATAGGGGAAAAATGGGTTATAGATGACTCTATAAAAGAAGGTAGAGACTTAATAATAAAAATGAAAAAAGAAAAACGTATTAAATAATGGCTACAAAATTAATAAGACAAAAAATTAAGATATTCGACGGTAAAATAGGACGTAATAGTCCAGACCGTATTAAATGGACAATAACATATTTCTATGAAACAATTGTCAATTGGGTGACTACAGAGAATTAAAATGTGGTTACCTCTTGTTCAACATTCTTTTCAATGATCCATACTCCTTCAATATCAACTCTATCATTGGTCTTATGACAGGTGACTACATTCTTAAAAATTTTCTATTTAGGTGACTACTTAACATCTTCAACTAAGAAATATGCCAATGCTTCCTGTATGTTTGAAACTTCCCTTACCTCTATGCCTATGTCTTTCTTTGTATTTTTTATCGTGATTCATTATAGCAAACAAGATTGATATCTATGTAGAATCATTAGAGATCAAAGTGTTAACAATTTAAGTTTATAATGCTAATAGAAATTCATGGCAAAGAAAGAAAACTTGAAAGTAATAGTGTTAACCGAAAAAGATAGAAAATTGCTCAAAAGCATGCACAAATCATTAGAAGATATAAGGAAGGGAAGAATCAAACCATTCCTTGCTGAACATCCTAAGAAACACAACTAGTCAGCGATATTTTTTCCTGATCTCAGCAATAATTCTATCCAGATGCATTAGTATGTAGTCGATTGTCCTTTGCTGTCCCTTCTTTTCGCCGAATTCTATAATGAAAACGATTAACATGTCTTTGATTATGAGATAATAAACTCTGAAGGGTCCCCATTTTTTTTCTCTAAAGAAATTGTATCTCAACGGCTTGCCTGTAAAGGGATTCTTTTCCAGCATTCTCTTAAGCTTCTTCAATTTTTTTCTTAGATGCGGTGCAAACTTTCTAACTTTCTTTTCTACGGTTTCTGAAACGAAAACTTGGTAACTCATAATTCCATTTTTATTTTTACATAAACTTATTAGAAATCAATGTGGAAAAACACTTCGTGGTGACGTTCATTTAATCCATAAGGGCTTTCATCTATCAATCAATTGGGTGACTACAGAGAATTAAAATGTGGTTACCTTTCCTTAATCAATGCATTATCCTTCATATTTTTCAATACAAGCTTTACAAAAAACTCCAAATCACCTTTAATCCCGTATCTAACAGCTTTATAGTATTCTAATCGTCTTTTCTCCTTTATGTCTATTGGTGGAAGAACGTTCTTCATTAATATGAAATTTAGCAACAATCTTCCAACCCTCCCATTGCCGTCTATAAATGGATGTATTCCTTCAAAACCACAGTGCATATATGAAGCCACCACCAAAGGACTGTATTTTTTCTTGTTAAACTTATGCCATTTCATCAATTTTGAAAATTCAGATTCAACATACTCAGATTTAGGAGGTATTTCCTCGGCACCCATAACAAAAACTTGTACTTTTCTAAATCTGCCAGAATTTTCTCCTAGTATATTGTGAAAAAGTATCTTATGTAATTTTAAAATGAATTTTTTGTTCACATCACCCTTGTAATTTAATATAAAATCAAAGGCGTCTTTGTGGTTTTCAACTTCTCTTATCTCTCTTATTGTTATGTTCGATGGTACCCGTCCCTCCAGCAGTATCATTTCTGCGTCCCTGAGTCTTATTGTCGAGCCTTCTATGGCATTGGTGTTATAGGTGAAATGTGTGAGGAACCAGTCATAATATTTCTTCCTAGCAATTTTATCCAGTTTATGTAAATTAGATTTGTAAATCTTCTTTACTCCCTCTATTTCATTCATTTCTTTTTCCGACAATATTCTCATGAAAGGATCTGTAGTTTTCAAATAATCATGAAGTATTTTTTTCATCTTTCTATCTTTAGCCTTCTTTAGTTTTTCAACTTGATACTTTGACAAAGAGCCCTTACCTAAATATACTCTGATCTTTTTCCATTTTTTATCCGTTCTTATATTCTCAACTAGGTAATAGTAGGCTTTTCCATTTATCAATTTCCTTTCTATGTAAGACATAATAATTATTAGGGTGCACACACATAAATAGTTTATTCTTTATAGTGCCCCCTAAAAGGTGTGTAGAATTATTTACCGCTACATTATATTTATTTTTTAAAATCATTTTTATAATGGCAAGAAATTATGTTAACTATTAAATAACTATCACACATCTTCAACTAAGAAATATGCCAATGCTTCCTGTATGTTTGAAACTTCCCTTA
>CAZPID010000101.1:0-2965 GCA_964586885.1 uncultured archaeon
TTTCTTCGCTTACAATGGTAAGTAAAATAGATCTTGATCCGTATGTTCTTTTACAGGGCCATAAAAATGTGAAAGTTAATGTAACAGTTAACAATACTGGTGAAGCTATATCAACTATAACACCTAGCTTGACATTTACTAATGACAATGTTGATGTCACAGCCAACTATACAGTAACTCCGGATCCATCCAATCCAACTTCTGTAAATGGCTTGTCTCAAGGCATTCTTAGTTTTACAGTGGATGTTTCCAACAGCGCGGCCACCGGTGATGTAAAATTAAATATATCGCTTGCAGCAATAGATGTTAACTCCAATAAAGATGTTTCTATTTCCGAAAGTTTGGATATCGAAGTTATTGATGCTGCAAATACTTACATTAATCAAATTACATTCACAAAAGATGTGTTAGCTACAATAGATGCTACTGCTGAGACAAACTTAAAACTTGAAATAATGACAAATGCGACAGTCAGCGCTTATTTGAATCTAGCAAATAGGACAAGCAACCCTGTTTCAGTTAACGCGGGCGGGATAGGATTTAAGTATGCAATAATTGATGCTGACTCTGCTTTAGACAACAGCTTGATATCTGCTATGATAAAATTATATTATAGTGATTCTGATATTGCTATGAAAAATATAGATGAAAAAACAATGAGGTTGTACTTCTACAATTCTACAACTACTAAATGGGATTTGTTAGATGACACAGGAGTTAATTTATCAGAAAATTATGTTTGGGGCAATACTTCACATTTCAGTATTTATGGTGTTTATGGCAGTGCTAAACCACCGCCACCTCCTCCGCCTCCAGTACCAAGTTATACTGAAGTAGTAAGACATGTTTCAATAGAAGCTGTTGATAGTGTGGAAATTATAGCTGGAGAAAGTCTGCCTGTTTCAATTTCTCTTACCAACAAAGGTGGCATATCTTGGAACATTGTTATAAGCTTGAATGACATAGAAGACAGCTGGTTTGAACCAATTAAGTTAGATAGTCTGCCTAAAGGAGGTACTGAGAAAGCTGCCCTAATACTTTCTATACCAGAAGATGCAGAAGCTGGAATTTACTCTGGTAAAATAACTGTTCATGATAGCCGTGGATACCTAATAAGTAAACCAATTTCAATAACAATCAAAGAAACAATTCCAGTTATAGAGCAACCTACAGAAGAAATACCACCAACACAGCCAGAAAAGGTAGAAACAACTGAAGCAGTGATACTACAACCAGAAGAAGTAGAAACAACAAACCCATTAACAGCTGCAGTGATCTTTTTAACATCTGGCAGCACTATAATGAGCATCATTTCTGTAGTAGTAATTGTAGAGCTTGGAGTGATATGGAAGATGTGGCATAAGTATGTGTATAAGAAAAATATCAGAAGCATCAAGTATAGCCATAGGTCGAAAAGTAAAAACAATAAGCGTAGAAAGTTAAATTTATTTTAAACCAATAATGTATGAGGTTCTACTAAATTTACGGTCTTAGATAAGAATTAGAAATTATTAATTGGCTTAAAATAAACAGGGTATTATGAACTTAAAGCTGGAAGGGTTTATAGAATTTAGTGCAGATGTAGATTTTTTAAATAAAGAAATGCCTGAAATAATAAATAAAGATATCAATAAGGAGCTTTTCAGAAAAGGTGTGCCAAAAAATCAAGAAGGAGCGAAAATAGTAAAGTGGTCTGTTGAAGGTAAGAAGCTGTTGCTAACTATAGAAGGCACAAGTTATTTGAGACCACATGATGCTTTCCTTAGACTAAGGACATTCTTCTCGCAAAAGCTTGGAAAAGAACACAAAACAGGAGTAAGAAGCGTTTACATAAAGAAGTACCAGATTGTTTTCAAGCCTGAAGAAATGACTAAGGAAGATATAAAGGTAAATGTTCCTTGGGTTAAGAATATTTCAAAAAGCGATGGCGAATTAAATATAGAATTGGAGAATCTAGATTCCACAGCTATAGAAGATAGATATATAGAAAGGATTTTGAGACGGATAGATGAAAAAATAAAGCAGTCTTTGTATGGCGGGAAAGCAGAACACTGGGAATTATTGTGGAAAAGCGAAGAAAAGGATGCTGTTTGGAAAAATGATCCTACTGTAGAATTGGAAAAAAGGAAATGGATAAAGAGATTTGATGTCGGCATATGGTGGCATGGAACATTTACAACAAAATTAATGAGAACATTTCAATCAATTGCTGAAAAAGAAATAATCAAAAAGCTAAAGTTTCAAGAAGTAATTTTGCCGAAGACCACGCCTCTGGATGTATGGCTGAAAACAGGGCATATACCAGGATCAGCAAATTCTTTTATTATGTAGCCAGACCAGAATCATGGGATCCAGATTTCTGGGAAGATTTTTCAGATTACGTAAAGGTAACGAATAAAATACCGTACGATATTCTTAAGAATAAAATTTCACAGCCTACATCTGGATTATGTTTTGCACAATGTCCACCATTCTATTGGTTCTTTGAAAAGAAGAAGATACCTGACAAAGATTTGCCGATAAAGGTTTACGATAATTCTGGAGTATCGTATAGACATGAAGGCGGTGGATTACATGGTTTGGATAGAGACAGTGAATTTCACAGAATAGAACTGATCTGGATGGGAACAAAAGAGCAGGTTGTAAAAATAAAAGACAGCTTGATGGAAGTTTACAAACATGTGTTTGAAGATATTTTAGATCTGGAATGGCGTATGGCCTGGGTAACACCGTGGTATATGGCTCAGGCTGGCCAAGTTGCAAAAGAGGAAGAAGATAAGATTAAAGGTACTGTAGACTTTGAAGCATGGCTGCCGTGGCGTGGAAACAGGAAAGAAAGTGAATGGCTAGAGTTTCAGAATTCAACTGTGGCTGGGACAAAGTTTAGCGATGCATTTAGTTTTAAGACACGGAAGGGGAAAGAAGTATGGACAGGGTGTTCTGGCATTGGTTTGGAAAGATGGAT
>CAZPID010000102.1:0-2943 GCA_964586885.1 uncultured archaeon
AAAAGCTCTTATATGAAAGAAAACACTGTATTCAGTCTATATGAAAAAAAGGATTATGAACTACCATCTTGGAAGAAGATTATTTTAGATGTTAGTCTCGATTATAATAATTTTGAATCGTTGATGGAAAAGTGGAGTGATCTAGGACATATTGTTCGCAGCTCTATTAAAAACATAGGCCAGAAAGCAAAATTAGACAAAAATTACTGGGAAAACTTAGACAAGATTTTCTACATAACAGTACATAAAAGTCTAACAGTACATAAAAGTCAGCCTGATGAAGGCTAATTGAAAATAAAATATCTAATCCCAACTCATCTTAAGTAAAACTACTTTCATTATAGATTCTGTACGTGTAGTTTATCATATTTTTAATTAAATTAAAATTTCTTATTCAAACTACCAAAACCAGTAAACTCTGCTTCTAAAATTTTTATCTATTTAGTAAAAATCAGTATTTAATCTATTATCAGATAGAAGTTAAACTTTACAACACCAATTTTATTTAAACATAAAGTAAATGATTTGTATGGTAAGTTTAGAAACAACATCGGTAATTATTTTCTTTTCGATAGTTGCAATACTGCTGTTAAGATACAGAAAGAAAGTAAAGTTCAGCTATGGTATGATAACTATAGAGTGGGAAAAAGGTAAAGAGCTTATTGATAAATTTGCAAAAAAAAGAAAAAGACTAGTACACTACATTGGTATTGCAGGAATAGTTTTAGGAACCTTAGCATCTTTTGTAGCATGTATTTTCTGGTAGCAAGCACATTCTTCCCACATCTTTTTCCTGAAGGTAGTTTCAAAATAATTTTACCTCCTATACCTGGAATAGAACAGTACTATCCAGACGTTGTATTTAAATTTCCAAATTTCTGGTTCTGGCTTATACCAATCTTTTTAATTATCTTCTTTCATGAAAGCATGCATGCAGTGCTAGCTAGATTGGAGAAAATACCAGTAAGGGGCTACGGCCTAATTTTACTCCTCGTTATTCCCATCGGGGCATTCGTAAGACCGGATGAAAAAAAGTTTAAAAAACTAAAAACATTCAAGAAGCTTAAAATATATGCTGCAGGAAGCATGGGTAACTTTATTTTAGCTCTTATAGTTGCAGGTTTGTTATTTGGCACTGATTATGTAAGCTCTAATATTTTCGAAACTGATGGTGTACTAATCAATAGTTTATCTTTCAATAGTCCTGCTCACAATGCTAGCCTCAGTGGAGTTATTATAAAAATAAACGATGTTGATATTGATAACACATTTAATTTAACTAATGCTATGAAAAATGTGCAACCTGAAGATACGGTATATATTGAAACTACTACAGGTCAGTACAACATAAAAACCATTCCTAGTCCTGAAAATTCTAGTAGACCATACCTAGGAGTTCAAGTGTCAAATGCATTAAAATATAAAATATTTTCCAATGACTATACACCAGACTTTGTTATTAATTCTATTGTTTCATGGAAATTGCTTCTAATTTTTACTTTTATTTTAAGCATAGGGATAGGTATTTTTAACATGCTTCCCATTCCATTGCTTGATGGCGGATTGTTCTATAGAGAAATATTTATTAAATATTTTGGGGAAAAAATAGGAAAAAAACTTATAACTTTTGTATCACTGCTAGTAGTAGCTTTATTAATAACCAGTATAACGCTCGCATTTATTTAACTAAATACATAACCTAGAACGAATAACTTTATTGAACTTCTATTTTTCTAAACTCAAAATTTCTTAACGGGTAGATTGTCCTCAATTCTTTTATAAAACCTTTCTTTATTTGATCATTGAATATACCATTTAAAAATTCCTCTAAGCTGCTTCTGCTTATAAGATCCACAATCAAATCATTAATACCTTTTCTTACAGCTTTTTGAATCCTAGACGTTGATTTTCTAGAAACTGTTGCAAGAGTCTTAATTCTAATATGAAGACCGTCTTTAGTTACAAGATCTTGGACATTGTCTATTCTTTTTACCCTTCTTACAACCATTCTTGAAATATAATCCCTCATTGTTTCTAGGCCTACGAATTTTGTCAAGGCTTTATTACCATCCAAGCTATTTATTTTGAAGTCGAGTTTTGTATAATATTTATTGTAGTTAGGAAAAACCTCTATCAAATTAAAAGTTATTTTTTTACCCGTTAAATTATCAGGATTACTTACAAATATTTCTGCAATTTCATTCCCACCAAACATTTTTGGAAGCACTACAGAAAACAATTCTTTCTTTTTAGATTTTTTTACAACCGCCATTTTCTCACCTCTTCTGAACGATAAGTCTTGCTTCTTCTAGATTATACTTCCAGTCTTCAGGCAAGACATCCTCCCCTTTATAATAATTGGACAATCTTCTTATCCTGTTTTCCATGTTATGCATGCTTCTTAATGAGTGTTTATCCATTTTATTTCTTTTCATGTGATTATGAAGGTTAACGACCTTTTTCAATATATTCATCAAATCTTCCGGTACACTCGGATATAGATCATTTTCCTTAACCAATTCCGAAATAGTTTTCTTAGTCATCACTTTCACATTTGGTATTCCATATTGATCTCTAAGTATTGTTCCTATCATTGCCGTGTTGTTCTTTTGTTTAGCCAAGCTTACTACAAGCTTTTCCACATCTTCCTTTTTATACTTCATCCATTTAGGAACTCTTTTTACAGGAAAGTGTTTGCTGCCGTGTTTACCTTTGTGTCTTGAATAAATTCTTGCCATTTTCTCACGACTTAAATTCCTTTATCAACCAAGTAAAAACTAAAGCAATTGTAAAGCTGAAGGTTATAACTGCGCCTAACATAGAAACAATTGCTGGCAAACCTTGAGTGGTTATCGCAGTAGATCCTATGCCTATTGAAAGTACTATTGCTCCGGTTATGATAAACAGTATACAAATGTTCTTTACAGTTTCCAGCATATTGGA
>CAZPID010000103.1:0-2904 GCA_964586885.1 uncultured archaeon
TTGGCATGTATGCTATTTTTATATTCTTTGCTGTAGGCATAGGCGCACCAATGCTTTATGGCGTTTCGACGTTTCTTGTGAAAACGATGACGTCGATAAGCGATAGTTTAAACATAGATGCGACTGCTGCTTCTGGGGGTCTGGGCTCAATAAGCTTCCAAAAGATAAACATAGATCTAGACTTTCTAGTATATTTTCAAATTACGGCTTTGGCTGTAACATCGTTCTTCGGTAGCCTGCTGTTGGGATTGATAAAAGAAGGGAAGGAAAAGGCTGGATTAAAGTTTATACCAATACTTCTTATAATGAGCATTTCTATATACTTTTTAGCTACTTATTTGCTGGGGAATTTTATAATTATTTAATATATCAGTTGATTTAAGGTAAAATTCCAGTCTGCTTAGGATAACCTTTATATTGACTAAATTTAATATTTACTTATATGAAAAACATGAAAGGACAATCAGCCATGGAGTATTTAATGACCTATGGCTGGGCAATATTAGTAGTAGTCGCAGTAGTAGCTGCTCTATATGGTCTAGGAGTGTTTAACATAGGTGCAGGAGCAGTTACATGCAGTCCGTGTTTCAGCTACTTTGCATATGTTGACTATTCAGCTGGGGACTTAGCTTTAAGAAACGGTCCGCAGCAACTAACTTCTATAACTGCAATATTACCAACAGGTCTAACAATAACACCGAATGCAAACGTGGATCCTGGAGCTGACATAACTATAAGTGGTATATCTACTACTGGTGATGTAGACTTCATCATTGAATATGTAGTAGAAATATCAGGGTTCGCACATAATGATACAGCAACAATACGTCAATAAGCAGACTAATTGCCCAATAGTAGCATCAATCAGCTTTATTTAGTTTCATTTTTTTATTCGTATCTATAAATAAGAAAATTACTATTACAGAAGATACTTTTAACAAGTTCATAACTTCAATAGAAAAGTAAATTATAGTATTTTAATTTAATTGAAAAAACTGAAATTTTTCCATTTCAATATTAAATTTGATGGTTAAGTCTCGACCAATGCCTTAATATTTCTTTTAACGTAGTAAGCTGTTACCCACCTTAGGGGATACATCAGGAGAAATAGGCTCCTTAACAGAATGGATCTGGATGTTACATCTCTAATGAGCGTAATTTCAGCCACACCATCCTCTTCCTGATAGGTGAGGCCGGCGTTATCGATCCACAGACCAGAAAATGCTTCCTCATGCGTGAGGAAGCGACGTCCATACTCGTGCTGAACCACGGTTGCCTTGAAAGGAGCTGACCAGGGACCGAATCCGACACGGAAGACGATGTAAGATCCTTTATTAGGCCAGTTGGGATCTGCGTACTCTAAGTCCTGATAGCCAGGTGCAAATGACGGCCATCCCTCAGCGGAAAGCACATTCTTGTAGATAGACTCAATGGACGCTTTGAATTTGAATCGATGGGTCGACTTCATAGAGATTTCCCTTTCCTATTGAAATCTATTAAAATTTTCTATATTATAAATTATACCCATATTGAGTTTAAAGAGGTTTTGTAGATGGATATTTTATCTCCTCGTGAATGGTATTCAGTTAATCGATTCATAGACGAACTTAAGCAAGCCTCTTCTCCAGTGGTCTCTGTCTATTTCCGGCATACAATACATGTAGAGATGATAAAACTTCTTCAAGAAATTGAGAGAAAGCCAGAAATCAAACCAATTGTGAATGCTATTGAAAGGAGAATAAAATCTGGTGCAATTGAAAAGAAATTAAAGTCCATCCATGGAATTCCACCAAGTGCCTTTTGTGTTTTTGGTTGGAATGATGGACAAAAGATTGTTATAAAAGAGATTGGAATTTCTAAAAAACTTCCTCCAGTTTACTTAGTTGGAAGAAAAGCATACATAATGCCCCTTCATGACATTCTTGAAATAGCTCATGACTTGTTGTTGATCATTTTAGACCATAAGACAGCTGTAATCAAACACTATAAAGGACATGGAGCGGTGGAGGAATTTAGAGTGAAGACTTATCTTAAAGGTAAGCATAGCAAAGGTGGATGGAGCCAAGGAAGATTTGCTAGAGCAAGCAAATGCAGATTAACCACTTCTTCAAAAAAGTTAAGTCTAAGCTTAATCGTTTTAATTTTAAACAAATCGATTTGTTGCTTCTAGCTGGTCCTGGAATCGCTAAAAAAGAATTTTTAATGTTTCTAGATAGTCAAATCTTAAAAAAGACCAGGCTTGCTGATGGTATTCTTTTTTCCACACCAGAAGATGAGTTGTCTAGGAGAGTGATATCACGTCTTGATCGTTTTCGAAAGAATTTTGAATTAAATTTACTACGTAGATTTGAAGATACGGTAAAAAAAGGTCTCACAGAAAAAGAGAATATGGCAATCCATCAAGCTTTGAAGAGGGGAGCTGTTGATACTATGATAATAGCTTCAGACTACTATGCAGCTACTCCCAGTGAAAACAGAAAGATAATTCGGATGATTGAACTAGCAGAAAAAACATCTGCTACAGTTGAGTTCATTACAAATCCAGCATTATTACACAAACTTCATCATTACGGAAGTGTCATAGCAATCTTGAGATACAGAATAAAATAACTTCTGATAATTTTATGCTTCTCGTAAAAAATATAAAAGGTAGCGATAAAATACTTAGTTAACTACTATTTGTCCTTTCATATCGTTATGCCCAGCACCACAGTAGATATTGCAGGAAAATACAAATGTTCCTGTCTTATCAGCTACAAATTCTATTTCAACACTACGGCCTGACGATAGAAACTCACTTACACCAAAATCTGGTATTGCTATCCCGTGATTAACATCAATGCTAGTTATTCTAAGCCTTACAGTATCTCCTTTATTTACCGTTATAATCGAAGGTTCAAAAGA
>CAZPID010000104.1:0-2893 GCA_964586885.1 uncultured archaeon
TAGTCTATCAGGATAAGCATCTATTTCCAAAATTGTTCCAGTTGATTTTCCAACCTCTATGATTTTTTCTATATCCAATTCGTAAGGATCTCTTTTATGTATTATTCTACCAGTCGGATGAAACAGTATATCTGCATTTTCATTTTCCATTGCAGTTGTTATTCTTTTAGTCATATCTTTTCTATTCATGTTGAAGTTTGAATGAACTGCTATACCTACAATATCTAACTGTGATAAAACTTTGTTTGAAATATCTAATTTCCCACTTTTCAGTATGTTAACCTCCGCGCTCTTCAGTATTATAATGTTATCAAGTTTTTTGTTTATCTTATCTATTTCTTTCATCTGTTTCATTAATTTCTTTTCATCCAGCCCGCCAGTCATAGCTAAGCTTTTAGTATGATCTGTTATTGCTATATATTCTAATCCAAGACTTTTAGATTCTTTAGCCATTTCTTCTATAGAATTAGATCCATCTGTCCAATTGGTTGTAACTTGAAGATCTCCTTTTAAATCATCATAATCTATTAGATTGGGGAGCTTGCCTTTTGATGCAGCTTCTATCTCGCCTGTATTTTCTCTAAGTTCAGGTGGAATCCATTTTAAACCAAGTTTATTATAAACATCCTCCTCTGTTTTCCCAGCAATCTGTTTATTTCTTTTATTAAATATTCCATACTCGTTTAACTTCCATTTTTTAGAAATTGCCATTTTTCTCAATTTAACATTATGATCTATATTTCCTGTAAAATATTGCAAAGCAGCACCAAAACTTTTTTCTGATACAACACGTACATCAACATTCAATCCAGTTTTTAATTTTATAGAAGATTTAGTTTCACCTCTGCCAATTATATCTACAACTTCAGGCATGGTTACAAAATAATTCATAACTTTCTTAGGTTTGTTGGAAACAACAAGTATGTCCGCATCTCCTATTGTTTCTTTCATTCTTCTGGTAGATCCTGCTATTATTGCTTTTTTTACTTCTGGTAATTTTTGTAATCTACTTTCTATTTCCTTTATCACAGGTAATGTAAATCCTAAAATAAATCTTCCGCTACTTCGTTTGAAGAATTCTATAGATTTTAAAATATCTTGTTCGCTTTTTTCACCAAAGCCTTCTAATTTACTTATTTTACCTTTACGTGCAGCCTTTTCTAAATCTTTTACATTTTTTATCTTCAATTTCTGATAAAGAGTTTTTATTGTTTTGGGACCGATGCCTTCTATTGTAGACAAATTATCTATATCTACTGGTATACGCTTTTTCAGTTTTTCATAGTAAGATACTTTGCCTGTCTTTATAGCTTCTTCTATTTTTTCAGCTATGTTGTGACCCACACCAGGAATTTCTATTAAGGCATCTACTCCGCCTTGACTATATATTTCAGCTATTTCTTTATCCAATGCTTCTATAGAATGAGCGGCCTTTTCATAAGCTCGTGGTTTAAATTTCTCGCCCTTCATCTCTTCAAAAAAACCTATGTTTCTAAGTATTTGTGCTATCTCAATGTTCTTCATAAAATTAATTTATTAATTTAGAATAGTTAATGAAATGCCATTCAGAGATTTTTAAAATTAACTGACAAAATTCCATTTTTGTATATATGATCTACTGAAGATAAGTCTACGTTTCCTTTTATACCATAATTTTCTGATAAAGTTTTTTCTAATTTATCTTTATAAATTTTTGTACTATTTTTTCCGTATTTTATTTTAACATAACCCCTATGTTTATCAATTTTTATATCTTCCTCTTTAACGCCTGGAGCATCTATAGCAATTTGATACACATTATCCTTTTTATTATAAGAAACGTTATCATAGATAGTTGATTTATCTTTGTGAATAACTTTCTCGTCTTTAGGCGGGTTACCGAAATACTTTACTACTAGCTCACCATCAGGTCCTGTTGTTGCAACAAAACCTCTAACCTCTGTTTTTTTACCATCACTATTTATATGAATATGTTCTTCATGATAACTTTCATTAATTGGTTCATTGCTTATGCCAGATAATTCTAGAGTTTCCCCAAAACTTTCTAAAGCCGTCCTTCTTTCTAAATCTGCCTTTTTTCTAATTTCGGAAAAATTTCTGAACATATCTTCAAACGGAGATATGTCTATGTTAAATAGATTAAATATACTAAATTCATCTTCCGGCTTCCTTTTTCTATTCCAATTAAATATATCTTCCATAATTAAATTTTTAGAACTAAAGCTTATAAATGTTTCTAAATTCACTTGAATTAGCTTTTAAAATTAAAAGAGGGTTTCACAAAGATAAAAAGATTACTGATAAACTTATTTTAGATGATATTATGGTAGAAAAATATGATGTTGCTATTATAGGCGCTGGTTCTGTAGGCCCTGCTACAGCATTCTTGTTAAGCAAATATACAAATGTTAAAAAAATGGTGCTTTTAGACAAAGAAGATGGTGTAGCTAAAGTTGCTTCAAATAGAAAAACCAACAGTCAAACTCTCCATCCATGCGGCATTGAACTTAACTACACAAGAGAAAAGACTAGAAAAATAAAAAAAGCTGCTGATATGGTTATAAATTATGTTAATAGCATTTATGGGTCAGGTTACAAAATTCTTCAGCCAACAAATGTAATGGCTCTTGCTGTAGAAGATGAGATAGATTATTTGAATAAAAGGTATTATGACATAATTAAACCTATTTTTCCAAATGCGAATCTTATAGAAAGAAAATGTATAGAAAAGTTGGAACCTTATGTTATAAAAGGCAGAAAAGGAGATGAAAAAATAGCTGCTATTAGTTCTAAAGGTAATACAACTGACTTCGGTGAACTAGCAAAATCTTTTATTGATAATGCTAAAAATTCTCAGGAAAAGAAATTTGAAATAAAATTTAATAAAAAAGTG
>CAZPID010000105.1:0-2889 GCA_964586885.1 uncultured archaeon
CAACACTGCATGAAGGATTTTCTGATTTAATTGAATGGAGATATGCTATAGAAAACAGAAAAGAATTGAATTTTGGAGAGACATTTTCATGGTTCAAAAATCATGAAGCAACCCAAATGCACAACAGGCCAGGCCATATAAGAGAAGGGTATAATCCGTATGCTCTAGGTTTCACAATGTTAAGACACATAATGGAAAAATGGGGAGATGAAAGATTTGGCTTGAAATATGATTCCACTCCTTATGCATATAACAGAAGGGATATAAGAAAAGATTTATTAGATATCGATTGGAGCAAAGGATGGAAAAAGGTATTAGACACAGTAAACAATCATACAGATTATACATTCATGGAAAACCACTTTACACCAGAGTTTTATAATGAACATGGAAATAATTTCTTTGTTTATGAAGGTGAAAACTATGTATGGTGGAAAAAGATTGTTACAAGCAGAGAATTTAAAGATGTAAGAGACACTTTACTTTTTGAGCAATATAATTTTAAACTGCCAAGAGTTTACGTACAAAAAGGAGGAGGAGATTATAAGAAGAAAGGTCAACTTTATCTTGTACATGATACCGAAGGTTTGGATAAATTAGGCATTGAACCACAGCAACTTACTTTACACCCTGAAAATTTAAAGGGCGTTTTAAAGAATCTTTACAATGTTTGGAGAAAACCTGTTCATATAGAAACTATAGATGCTGTTTATGAGGAAAGAGATTGGATAGATCCTTGGTGGCACCATTACAGTTGGCTTTGGCCATGGTATGGTTATTGGAATATACCTAAGGACAAAGTAAAAGCAAAAGTTCATAAAATCTTAGTCTCTTATGACGGTAAAAATTATTCAGAAAAACATTTGAATAAAAAAGAAGAATGGAAACATGCTAACGATGATGAGTTTTACAGCATTTAATTATATTTATATATTAAGAATAAAGTGATATTATGAAATCGGAAAAATCGGAAGAAAATTCAAATGAGTATGAAATACCAACGTCACCAAGAGCTTTAAAAATGGCACAGAAATATTTGAAAGACAATGAAAGTGTGATAGCTAAAATGTACGCAGGTAAACACATACTGATCGTGGATAGTGATTTGGCAGGGGTTGCTGACGAAACTGAAAAAGGCAAAACAAAACTATGGCGACTTGCTTTAACAAAATATACAGATGAAATCCCAGATAATTGCTATGTAATACTAGCAGATTAAACTCTTGTCAGCTGAAATTTAAACCAAATTTTCTTACAGCTATTTTAATAATAAATTCGTATTTCATTTTTAAATTGATACGATAATCGTAAAAAATTTACGAAAGTAACAGTTAAATAAACTCTTTCATTAATTTTAATTAAAGTGGATAATATGTCAATTATAATATTTGAAAGGGAAAAAAATATATTAGAAGAAAAAATTAGAGGGCTTTTTAACAACGAACTGAGTCATGTTTACACCAGTATGGATAACTTATTCAATTATGAACTGGAAGTAAAAGGAGAAAAAAAGAAAATTATTGATAGAATATATCCTAAAAAAATTTATAAGAAGCAAGTCGAAGATGTTTTAAAAAAGTTCAAAGATTACAAAGATAAATGTAACAATGATTCTAGTTATTATTTTGTTGATATTACTGGAAAAGGTATTGTTTCAGACTGGGACACAATTTCACATGATTATAAAACTCCTTTAGCTTATTTAGATACTGTGTTAAGAAGAGAAACGGCGAAAATATTATACGAGTTGTATTATTACATAAGTGAATATGCCAAATCAGAAATTGTTAGCGATATAGAAAAACATGATCATATTAAAATTGAATTTGAATTAAATACTTTGAAAATGTACTGTGTATCTCTATTCGAAAAAGTAGAGAGTGCTAGAAAACAATTTCAAGATCATTCGTCTGAGGCTTTTAAAGAAAAAACCGGAGTAATAAATTCAATTAATAAAGAGTTGGAAAAAGATACAGCAAAGACTCCTGACGATTAAAAATTTATATAATTAATAGCCCTATTTTTGCTTTATATGGCATTTGAAGCCATAAATTACCTTATTTTGTCTATTAAATGGTATATTTCACCTTTTTTGTAACATGTGAACTCACCGGAAATGAACACCCGATAAACCCCTATACTCCCACACTAAAATCTATTTTAGAGATTAACATGAATTGTATAAGATGCAAATCAATGAACGTCTCCAAGTTTTCAGATGGTTTTGGAAACAGGAGAATATTTTGTAGAAGATGCTGGGGAAGCTGGTTAGAACAATCAGTAATTGAATTTGGAAATATGAAAGAACCAAAAATGATGAAGTCGACTTTTTATCAGAATAACAGAGCATTGAGAGGTAGTGTTTAAGCTTATGAAAGAATTAGGCACATTAGTTGCTACAGTAGTTGAGGATCGTGGATTAAAAAAAGTCAGAGTGAACGTGATAAAAGGTAATCACATCTACGGATTCATCAGACCTGTGGCATATCATAATTTAAAATGGGGAGATAAAGCTTGACAAACCACCCACAGGAGTTTTCCTAGATTTTTTAATTTGTAAAATGCTTTATCCCCTCAAGATTTTTTTATTAAATTCAAATGCAGATTTCTTACCACAAACTGACTCGTTTTTCTACAGGTCTATACAAAGTATCAGTTGGTTTAATATCAAATGCTTTATAAAATGCTGGAACATTAGGTAAAGCTACATTGACACGAGCAATATTTGGAGAATGAACATCTTCTTTTAACAATCTCATTAAAAACTTGTCTTGGTAATTGGCCCTCCAAACTCTTGCCCATGATAAGAAAAACAGTTGTTCTGGTGTGAATCCATTTATTTTTTTAATTCCCTTTCTTTTTATAGTTTGTTTCAATGCTCCATATGTT
>CAZPID010000106.1:0-2884 GCA_964586885.1 uncultured archaeon
ACAGCTGTTATAAAAAATGAATGGAATAGAGCTTATGAAACCTGTCGAAGCATAACGAATCCTGAATATAGAAAACTTGGTATACGTAAGATATTATACAAAGCATGTCTTGAAGAAGCTTATAAAAAAGGAGACTGTGATCTAACCTTTGGCTTTCCAAGAACATATGGCATGTATATGTTAATGTCCAAAGATATAGACAACTCCCTTATTTTAACAGGTCATGACGGTGGCATTAACATAGCTAATGATAAACGTGAATATCATTTAATTGGTGTAACTAAAAATCCAAACAATAAAGTTTTACGTGTTGTACCACAAAAAAGTAAAATTGCAAAATCTAAATTTATTTTTAATAACATATTATCAAAACTTTCATTTGAAATAGAATATGGTAAATATCCTGATACTTTTTTAGTAGGTCCGCCAGCTGAAAAAAATATGAAGATAAATGGTCATAAAATATTTTATAATTATAATAGTGATTTACCAAGCCAGTCTCTTCATATAACTAAAATAGTAAGTTCTGAAATGAATCCAGATAAAATTATTAATGCCATCCAAGTTTTTTCTCAAGCCATGGGTACCAATCATCTTTAGGAGTTCCTAAAGCACGATGAAAAACTACAACTTTCATAAAATAATTTAAGACTAACATAAGATAAATATAATATTTTTACGAATAGTCCTATAAATCAACATAGTAATAAAATTAAAACCTAGAAAAAGATATTATAATTATGGTACGTAAAACAAAAAGAGTAAAAACAGGCATAGAGGGATTTGATAATCTTATAGAAGGTGGCCTGCCAAGAAATTCAATGACACTTGTTTCCGGTTCTCCCGGTACTGGAAAAACTACATTTGGTTTGCAATACATATACAATGGCACTACAAAATTCGGAGAAAATGGCGTATTTGTTACCTTAAGTGAGCCGATAGAATCCCTGAAGAGCTCTGTACGAAGATTTGGTATGGATTTTGATAAGCTGGAAAAACAGAACAAAGTCATTTTTATTAAGCCAGAGATGAAGGACCGTTTTGTTATAAAAAGTATTAAAGAATCTGTAATAAAAGTCAATGCCAAAAGGATTGTTATAGATTCTCTATCCAACTTTGCGGCGTTCGCACCATTTTCAAATGTAGCTAAGGATGATATAGAAAAGTTTATAGAATGGGGTAAAGATTTTATTGTAATGCCAGCAGTTATTGGTGATTCTCTCACACGAGTTTATTTACATAAACTTATAGACGATATAAGATCAACTGAATGTACATCATTATTGATTTCAGAGTTGCCGGAATCTGATGGATGGTTAAGTAGTGATAAAATTAGTGAATTTATATGCGATGGAATAATATTGATGAGGGCATTGACTTTAACAGGTGAGATTGGAAGAAGTTTGACCATAAGGAAAATGAGAATGACTAGACACGAATTGGATGTACATGGACTAGAAATGTCAAAAACCGGAATAAAAATTTTGCCTGCGGAAAGAGGAGTTAAGATTTAGGTTTTATTTCTTTAGTTCCTGTTTTTCCTGTTGCTATCTTCCATTCGTTTCCTTTCTTTACCATAGCTCTTTAATTTCTATTTTATATTAATTTAATGTTTTGCATCATCGTTCATGCCAAACCATAATGGTAAACTATAAATATAACAAACCTTCTACTGTTGTTGAAGTGAGTAATGAAAAGTTGAAAATTGTTAGAAAAGGTGTTATCTTAGAAAAAGAATTAAGTAAATTATAGATTTTATCATATACTTTAAACAATACAAATCAATTTTAATATGTGATACGTATCACATTATATGAACTTCGTGCTGACTTTCGACATACCAAGAGAATTACACAGTGTACAAGTCAAGGCTTGGAGGGATTTGCATAAAATAAAGGCCAAAAGAATTCAACATTCATTCTGGAAACACAAGGATTTGAATCTATTGATGAAAATAGCGATTTACATCAAGAAGAACGGTGGCAGCGCAAGGATACTCGAGGAAAGGTTTTTATTCTAAATAAATCTAAAAACATAATCTACTATTATTGCAGGGGTCGCCTAGTCTGGTCAAATTGAAAATAAGGCCACTGGCGTGAGGCTCAAGAATTATGAAGGTTTATTGAGCTCTGAAAAAGTGATGAAGAAATTATGAAACCTCATGGGTTAGTCCCTTCGAGAGTTCGAATCTCTCTCCCTGCATCTGACAACAACATCGAGAACAAATGAAATCTATAATCTTATTCAGCAGAGTCAAAAATTAAACATTATATACAACCATCAATTTTCGCTTTTTTTCCACATTTCTCATTTTTTCTAAATTTTTAGGCCAAGCTATATATGTATTACCCACCTTTTTCATTTCTATAAGATTAGCTTGATGCAGTTTTTTAAAGTGATACAAATATTTAGATGATAGTGTTTTTACATTACCTCTGTCGCCAAGCAAATTTGCAACTTCTAATGTATTTATTGGCCATTTTGAATTAACCGATTCAAGTACCTTCTTTGTAGTTTTTGAAATCCTTATAAGCTTCTCTTCCATAATGGTTATTTGTATTTCTTAATCAATATAGATTTAATAAGACTTTTCTAATAAAAATATTTAATTAATTAAGAATAGTCCTAAGAATCTGATGTTTAAATAATTTACTGTGCAATAATTAACAATGGGTATTACAACATTCGAGGCGCATGCAAGTGATAAAAACATCATTTAAAAAACCGTCAAGCCATGTAAAATTTGACAAAGAAATTTATGAAAAACTAATAGCCGTCGGATTCAATCAATGTGAAGCAAAGACGTATCTTATTATTGCTGCTTATGGAAAAATTCCCTTTGTAAAAATTATTGAACACTCTGATGTCCAAAAAACCATAGTTC
>CAZPID010000107.1:0-2856 GCA_964586885.1 uncultured archaeon
CTATACTGTATCTGATGCTGAGGGTATAGATACATGCATTCTCACAAATACAACAGGACAAAACGAAACATTGGCCAGCTGCACAAATACAACTATAACAAGTTTCGCAAATCAATTAAATAACATAACAGTTTATGTCAACGATACTTTGAATAATTTCAATAGCAGTCAAGTATTCTTTACTGTAGACACAATTTATCCATTAATCGATTATGGAGCGGGAACAGAAAATAACAACACCAACTTTACAAGAAATTGGATTTATGTTAATGTGACAGTTACGGAAACTAATGAAAAAAATATTACATTTTACCTCTATAATTCAACTGCAAATGTTAACACCACCACTTATACAACAGCTGTGAGAACAATAAATTGGACAACTCTTGCAGATGAAGTTTATAATTATAATGTAACAGTATTTGATAGTGCAGGACGTAGCAATACTACAGATACGAGAAGAATAACCTTGGATAATACAGAACCATCATTCCCAAGAATAACATATGATCCAAACTCAACAGACGATGTCGATCCTAATGTACAATTGGATTTCACAGTTAATGCTTCGGATGCCATTATGGGAGTAGACACTGTTATATTACAATATAAGCAAGATTCTGCATCATTTTTCACCAATGTGACAATGACATTTAATGCTACAACTGGATTTTATAATACATCATTTACTCCTGATGTAAATGGCATTTGGAATTATAGAATATTTGCAAATGATTCTTTAGGCAACTCAAATACTTCATCGCAACAAAATATTAGTGTTGAATTTGATCATACATGGACTAGATCTCCTGCCAATAACGGAACAAATCCCTGTGTATTCTCTACAGTTTGTACTATTATGATATTAACTATAAACAATACAGGGGATTTCACATTGAATTTTGATTTATCTTCAGATTTTGCTGCTACATCTTTCAATGATACAGAACCATTTGATCTGGCAGCAAAGGCTGTTAAATTTATTGAAGTAAATGCTACAGCTGGAAGTACTGCAAGAGATGATAATGTAACTATTACGATAGACGCAACAAGTGGTAGTGCTGATCCTTCTCTAGATACTAGCTGGGCTGTCTTATCTTCATATCCAGGAGGACCATTTTTAGATATATCTATTTTAGAATCTCCAATTTCTGTCACACAAGGTAATACAGGCATTAACATATCTGCTCAAATTAAAAACATAGGAAATGAAACCGCGAATAATACGGATTTAACCTGGGTTCTGCCTTCTGGTTGGACAAGCAGTTCTAGCTTAATAAATTCAACTAATCTTACAGTAGGGTCTATACTCTTTAATAATATAACAGTTGATGTAAGCACTTCCGCAGCTGCTGGAACTCAAACATTAAAAGCAAATGCAGAATGCTGCTCTGATTCTAATAAAACACGTTCTGCCTCTGCTGTTGTTACTGTAATAGCTTTACCTTCTCCTCCACCGCCTCCTACAACTAGTGTGGTAGAGGGCGGCGTATCTATATCTGTTCCTGTTAGAAAAGAATTGCTACTACAGTCGGAAGAAACTTTTGAAATTATCAGAGGGCTCAGCGATACATTTCCTGTAAAAGTTACTAATCCATTTAAGAATAGCATATTAAAAAATGTCACTTTAAATGTAACAGGATTTCTTACACGCTATATTTTAATCACACCGGATATTTTAAACAACATAAAATTCAATGAAACTAAGCAATTTAATGTTACAATAATCGCTCCTACATATACAGCCATAGGTACTTTTTCCTTGAACTTTACAATAAGCGGCATTTCTGTTACGTCAATTAAAGAGAAATTCACTGAAAACAGAATTATAACATTGGTTATTCATACAATCAGCAAAAATGAAACACAGATAATTATAGCTGGCCTTGAAGAAAGTATAAACGAATTTGGAGAAAAGGGCTTTGACATGAAAAGACTTCAGCGGCTTTTGGAAAGAGCAAAACAGCTGTTTGAAGGGGACAGATATGAAGATATCCTAGTCATCGAACAGGAGATAAAAGAACTGCAGGAAGCTGCTGTAAAATCTTCTGAACTTATAAACGAAGTTAAGAAGGATATAGAAATTGCAGAAGAAAAGTTTCTATCAGTTGGAGAAACTAGAAAACTTCTAAACTTGGCAACAGCTGCATTCAACAGGGAAGATTATGAAACTTCACTGCAAAGATTGCTGGATGCACAGTTGACATACGCTGCTGAAACTAGGGGTAAGATCAGTGTTCTAAAACTTGTTTTTGATTATTGGCCTAACATGCTAATGTTTGTTGTTGCAGCTTCACTCGCAGGAATATTCTTCTATAGAAGAATGCTAGTTGGCATGCTAAGCGGGAAATTGAAAGATATTAACGTGGAAGAAGCCACGCTGTTGGCGCTTATAAGAGACGTTCAGAAAAAAGCATTTGTAGACAAGTCTATAGGCATGGAAACATACGGGGAGGTAATAAGCAAGTCCGAAAACAGGCTGGCCAAGATAAAGCAGTTGCGAACACAAATGAGAACAAAAAGGAGAGGAATAATAAATATAACCAATGAATTGACGATATTGAAAAATGAATTTAAGCAAGTTTTAAGGTCCATTGAAAATTTGGAGGATGAATATTTTAAAAGAGGAATAATAAGCAAGGACATGTATGAAAAGAGATTAGAGCAGTATGTAATAAGAAAGATTGATCTGCAAAAAGAGATTACATTCCTTGAGATAAAGATGCCGAAACAGAAAATCCCCATTATAAGAACTATTATAGGAATTATGACTAAAAGGATAGTTAGATCTGCATTAAAATTATCTGAAAAGAAGGGGAAAGAATGAAAGAAATGATTTTAATTACATTAATTATA
>CAZPID010000108.1:0-2827 GCA_964586885.1 uncultured archaeon
GACGGTTCGGTTAGGCCTATAATGCCGCACGAAGCAAGAATAAGAGACATAACTTATGGATCTCCAATGTATGTTGAAATGACTTCTGTTCTGAACAACATACAAAGCGAGCCGAAAACTATAAACTTTGGCGATCTTCCTATAATGCTGAAATCTAAAATATGTCCATTGTCTAACATGAATAGGAGTGAACTAACACAGGCTAAAGAGGATCCTGACGACCCAGGAGGATATTTTATTATAAACGGGACAGAAAGGCTTTTGGTGCTGGTAGAAGAGATAGCACCAAATAGAATAATTGCTAAAAGAGTCAGCATAGGTAACGTAGAGCAAATAGCAAGAATACATTCAGAAAAGGAAGGGTATGTACAAAGGCATTTAATGGAAAGAAAGGTAGATGGAATTATAACAATTAGTTTTGCTAATGTTACAAAATTGCCTGTCGTATATCTGTTGAAAGCATTGGGTTTAACTAACGATAAGGAAATTGTTACTGCAGTTTCAGATGATCCAGAAATACAAGATGAATTTTATATCAATCTTCTTGAAACTACATCTACTACCGTTAATGAAGCTTTGGGGGAAATAGGAAGATACTTGAAGATACCGCAGGAACAATATAGAATAGACAGAGCTACAAAGCTTATAGATAAATATTTATTGCCACATTTGGGCCAGACACCTGAAAACAGACTGAAAAAAGCATTGTTCTTATCCAAAGCTATAGGTAAAATTACAAAATTGAATTTGGGAAAAATAAACGACGATGATCTGGATCATTACTCAAATAAAAGATTGAGACTTGCGGGCGACCTGATGGAGATTTTATTGAGATCGATAATTTTAGGCAAGTGGGGGCTCATTACACGTGTGTCTTATAACTACAGAAAGCTTACAAAGAGAGGAAGAATGCCACCACTGCAAGCAATTGTTGAGTCAAACGTTTTGACAAACCAGATAGTGTCTTCAATGGCAATAGGCAGCTGGGTAGGTGGCAGGACTGGTGTATGTCAGCGTGTTGACAGGGGAAGCTATTTGAAAACGTTGTCTCATATGAGAAACATCTTATCACCACTTACATCGACGCAAGAGCATTTTGAAGCACGTGAACTTCACCCAACTCACTGGGGAAAAGTATGCACGAGTCAGACTCCAGAAGGAGCAACAATTGGATTAAGAAAATATTTAGCAATAATGTGTGAAGTTACAAAAGGTGCAAAAGAAGATACAACAGTAAAGTTGGAGGGCATCATAAAGAAAACCGAGGGAGTTGAATGGCAGAAATATTCTTAGATGGTAAATTCGTAGGTAAGACTGGCAGTCCGCAAAAGCTAGTGGAAAAAATTATTGAAATAAGAAGGCAAGGCAAATTATCAATGGAAGTTAATGCTGTGTATTTGAACTATACAGATGAAGTTAAAATTTTAACCGAAGCTGGAAGAGCTAGAAGACCTTTGATAGTTGTAAAAAATGGCAAACCCGCATTGACAAAAGATCATATAAACAAGCTTAAGAAAGGTGAAATTAATTGGAATCACTTTATAGAAAAGGGCATTATAGAATTTTTAGACGCTGAAGAAGAGGAAAACACATATATTGCTTTAAGAGAGTCTGATCTGACAAACAAGCATACACATCTAGAATTAAACCCGTCTATAATTTTAGGATTGTCGGCGTCTACAATACCTTTTCCAGAGTTTAATCGTGGTGATAGGGTTAATTTTGGGGCAAAAATGGTTGAGCAAAGCATAGGATTATTCGCAACCAACATTCTTAACAGAGCTGATACAAAGTCTAATGTCATGATGTATCCGCAAAAACCTTTGATACAGACATTCGTACATAAACCTATAAACTACGATGATCACCCCAACGGTATGAACATAGTAATTGCGATTGCCTGTTTTGATGGATATAACATGGATGATGCAATAGTTATCAACAAGAGCTCAATAGAGCGTGGTCTTTTCTGGTCATTTATGTACAGAACATACCAATCCGAAAGGAAAAGATATATGGGAGGACAAGAAGATGTAATAGGAATACCACAAGCAGGCGTTAGAGGATATCTTGGTGAAGATGCTTACAAACAACTGCCGGAAGACGGAATAGTTAATCCTGAAACCATAGTTAATTCTGATGATGTTATAATTGGGAGATCGTCTCCTTTAAGATTTTTAGGAACAGCAGACCAGTTTGTTGCAGGAATTGAAAACATAAGAGAAACGTCAGTTACTTTAAGACATGGAGATTCAGGTATAGTTGACAGGGTATTCATTTCAGAAACTTTGAATGGAACAAAACTGATTAAAACAGTTATAAGGGACAGTAAAAAACCTGAAATTGGAGATAAATTCGCTTCTCGTCATGGGCAGAAAGGAGTTGTAGCTGCTCTAGTTCCACAAGAAGACATGCCTTTTACAGCAGACGGTGTTGTTCCAGATATAATATTTAATCCTCATGGAATACCTTCAAGAATGACAATGGGAAAACTTTTGGAAATTATATCAGGAAAGGTTGCTGCTTTAAGTGGAGACTATATATATGCGCCTGCGTTCAATCCTCCTACCAGAACTCATCTAGAAAATCTGCTTCACAGCTATGGCTTTAGGAAGAACGGTATGGAGATGATGTGTAACGGAAGAACTGGCGAGGCTTTCAATAGTTTAGTTTTTATAGGAAATTGTTTTTACCAAAAATTGGATCATCTTGTATCAAACAAAATACATGCACGTTCACGTGGACCAGTTACATTACTTACGAGACAGCCGACAGAGGGTAGAAGCAAGGAAGGTGGCCTAAGACTCAATGAGATGGAAAAAGATTG
>CAZPID010000109.1:0-2729 GCA_964586885.1 uncultured archaeon
ACAGAAATAATTCAAAAAGACTGGTTGAGAAAATTAGTAACAGTTGCTGAAAGTGACGAAAAAATTGGGTTGGTAGGACCTAAGTTAATTTTTCCAGATAACAGAACACAATGGTCTGGAAGAAAAAAGGAGTCTAATATGTTTTATTTGATGTTTCAGACTCTTTCTGCAAGCTTAAATCCTGGTATAGGAATGGATGAAAAGGAATCTTCATTTATTGGAGAAGTTAACACGGTTAGTGGGGCTTGCATGATGATTAAAATTAATATGATGAGAAGGATCGGATTAATAGATGAAAGTTTATCGCCCTTTTATCAAGATGATGTTGAGTATTCTTTTAGAACATGGAAAGCTGGGTATAAAGTTGTGTATGTTGGTACTTCTAGCGTAATTCATCTTCAAAGCTATTCATTTAGGAAGCGTGGTATTAGTGATAAAAACTTGTATTTGGCTTTAAGAAATTCAACGATTATTTCGAGGAGATATTTTGGCTTTTTAAGGACCTTGTTTATAGGTTTACCTATATTGGCTGCAACTTCATTCTTTGAAAGGAGGGATAAGACTTTAGGATTTTCTCTAAAAAATCTGAGGTCTCGCAGCAACCCTTTTTCAAAAGTTGTCATATTTATGAAAATTTTAAAATATATATTCTAATGTGATTTTATGAAAGTGACTCTTATATCTACCGTATTTAATGAAATTAGTAACATAAAGATATTTTTAGATTCGGTTGTTAAACAGACGAAATTTCCTAATGAATATATTATTGTCGATGCTGGTTCCAAGGACGGCACAATAGAAGTGATTAAGAACTTTGCAAGAAAATACAAATGGATTAAATTAAAAGTAATGTGGGGAGCAACAAGAGGTAAAGCTTTAAACACTGTTATAAAACAGGCTAAAAATGAAATAATAGCAATTACTACTGCTGGTTGTATTCTTGATAAAAATTGGTTTAAAAATATAATCAAACCATTCTCTAAAGGAAATGTTGGTATGGTTATAGGTTTTTATAAACCTTATTATATGAATGATTTTGAATATTTTGAAGGTCTTATAATGTGTCCCAAAACCATTGATCATGTTGTAAGAATTGCTGGTAGATCTCTTGCTTACAAGAAAGATGCATGGAAATTAGCTGGTGGTTACGACGAAAGGCCTGATGCCACTGATGATAGTACCATATATGTAAACATGATAAAGAATAACGTAAAAAAGGTCTTTGTTAAAAATGCTGTAGCATATTGGATCATGCCTAAAACGCTTAGAGAATATTTAAAAAAATATTTTATTTATGGTTTCTGGCACAGGAAAACTTTCAAATATAAAGAATTTAGAAAACATTCGTCCTTAATTGTTGCAACCTATATCTATTTTGCAATGTTAATTGGTTTCTTATTGATTAATTTCAAAATATTTCTATTACTATTTTTAATTCCCACGCTAGCATTTTTATCATATGGGATAAGAGCTTATATGGAAACTAGAAAATTAAAGTCTTTAGTAATTTCTCCTTTTCTATTTCATATGAAAAATTTGGTATTTGCGCTAGGATTTGTCTTTGGAAGATATAGGGGTAAGAAATGATAACTCTGGTTTATAATTTAACTAAGCCTGAACAGGGCGGGGTTGGAAGATATTCTTATGAATTATTGAGGAGGCTAAGGAAAAAGACAAAGCTTAATGAGATAGATTTATCACCAAGCTTTGGAAACAACAAATTTGAAAAGTTAACTTCCATTTTATGGAGAAGAAAAGGCTTTATTTATAATAATTTAGATAAATTTGGTGATATAAATCACTTTCTAAATACAGAAATATTTCATTATTTTAAAAATTATGGTAAAATGGTGGTAACAGTACATAATCCGCCGCCATTTACTAAAGCAGTTTCTAATATGTATTCCGGTTATTACTCTTTCGTGCGAAGTCTTTTATTTCTAAGTAGATATAAAGAAGCCATAAATAAAGCAGACTTCTTGATAGCTAATAGTCAAATAACAAAAGACGGAATTATAGAATTTGGGTTTGACGAAGATAAGATGAAAGTTATAGTATTAGGAATCGATGAAAAATTTAAAGTATTGCAAAATATCAAAAGGACAAATGTAATAGGCTATATCGGAAGTTTTACGCATCATAAAAGAGTTAGCAAATTGTTATGTGATTGGAAGGAGAATTTTACTAAGTTAAAAAACTACAGGCTTTATTTATATGGAACTGGAGGTGAAGAATTAGAATACATTAGAAATAAATATGATAATAAGTTCTCGGTGAAGTTTTTAGGCAGATTGTCAGAGAGAAGAATAGTTAGTGTATTGAATTCTTTAAAAGCATTTGTTTTTCCTACTAAAGGTGAGAGTTTCGGTCTTCCTATTATAGAAGCTATAGCATGTGGTAACCCTGTCTTTATTTATAATGATGCTAAAATTACTCCAGAAGTTAGGAAATATTGTACGGAGGTAGATAGTATTTCTGAAATACCGTTAATTTTGGAAAATATTAAGATAAAGGAGATTGTTAAAAAATCGTTAGAAGTAAAGAAAATATTTAATTGGGATAGGAACGTTAAGGAAACTTTAAAAATTTATCGAGAATTATCTTAGCAGAGTTCCCATAATTCTGAGTGATTCTTCCACCATTCAACTGTTTTCTTCATCCCATCTTCAAGCGATATATTTGGCTGCCACCCCAACTCGTTTCTAGCTTTAGATGAATCGCCACAAGAT
>CAZPID010000110.1:0-2719 GCA_964586885.1 uncultured archaeon
AGTATCTAAAGATTTGCTAGAAAAGATTAAAAGAAAAGAATTCCTAGACCTTACTGAAGAATTTGACTTAAGAGACGCATGTAAAAAAGCTTATGAAGTTGTAGCAGAAGTTTCTGGTATAGACCCTTATTACTTAGATGACGATTTTTGGAACGAAGGGAGAGAATATTTACAAATTGAACCTGTAAATTTTGAAAAAGCTTTACTTTCTAAATTCTATCTTAAACAGTCGGAAGAAATAAGAAATTTGCCTTATGTATACGTTGATACTTGGAGATATTAAAAAGTATTTAATTTTTATCTACTAAAGCAGCGTCATTCACTTTGAGGTACCCACTACTAGTGGCTTTATCCCAGATCTTTTCTGTTGATTTAAACTCTATACTCTTTTTAAAGAATGGGGCATCAAGCACGAACGTGTTACCTGAACCTCCTTCGAGAAGAATATCAAAACCGAATTTTTTGCTTCTAGCTTTCAAATCATTGATAGAATTTTTATCAATAGTCTTTCCTATCCAATCAATTCCAAGTCCGTCAGTTGCGACATCTGTCATTACTATATTTAATCCAGAATTAATTTCTTCCATCAAAAGCTGTTCTGAAGTAAATTTACCATATGGTACTATTGTTTCAATTCCATGTTCCTTGGCTACTCTTGCAACCTCTCTTATCTGAGTTCTTTGCAAACCAACTCCGCCTAAGACTACTGCATCTACTTTTATTTTATTGAAAACCTTATGTAGCTCTTCTGCCTCTTCCTTAGAGCCTATCTTGTCACATTTTAAAAGTATCATAGGCATGCTCATTGCTTCTGCTTGTAGTATTGTCCATTCTACTGTTGGAAAATGCCACAGGTAAGCAGTTGTATCTTTTGGTTTTACAGATATCAAACACTCTATTTCGTGCCCATTATCTAAAGCCCATGATATAATTTGACAACTGTCTTTTCCCCCACTAAACAGTATTGCTACTCTCATAAAAACATCTTAGCTATTATAAGTTTAAAAGTTTTACTTAACAAAGTTATTTTATGGTAGCTTTAGAAACTAAAGGAAGGAATGTGACAGAAAGTCTTAGGTTTTTATATAATGACTTAAGTATAACTATAAACGATCTTGACTCTATAAGTGCCTATGATTTAAATCGTTTTGATGTCAATTTCTACGACATTAAAAAAGATGTAGATAAAATTTATGGTTCTATTTTTAACTACTTAAAATATGCTGAAAGGTTCAAGCTTGATAATAAACATGATATTTACAATCTTAAGAGAGCAAGGTATAATTTAGAATTCGCTAAAAGGGAATTGGGTAAATGGAATGAATTTTTGAAAATGTTTCATGAAACGGGTGAAGGAAATTATAAGAAAAAATATTCAATGAAATTTAATGTGATTAAAAGGCATATTAAAAAATATTTAAAAGGTGCTGAAAATGCTCTTGAAGAATTATCAGGCTATGATGAAGAAATTTCAGTACTCAACCCATCTAGACATTTTATAGCAATTTTGCTTTCTTTTGCTGGGCTTATAGGACTTTATTTCACTTTATCATATCTACCCATAGGAACGACTGCCATGTTTTCGAGTTCTACTATTTTCGTATCTCCACTAATTCTTATATTAGCCGTTTTATTCTTCTTAACAACTCTAATATACTTCTTTAGAAAATGATTTACTCATTGATTTAGAAATGTATCCAATACTTCATCAACTTTTTTCTTAAGCTCTTTTAAAGTTCCATTATTTTTTATAACAACATCACAACTTTTAATGCACCATTCTGTATGCTGGCCATACTCAGGCTCACCAACTCCCTGGTCACGTTTATCTATCTCAAGAAATTCCTTAAAATTTCGTGGGTCATTATGTTGTTGCCTCTCTGAAGCCCGTTGGAATCTTACCTTTTTTGGAGCATCTACACCTAACCATAGAAAGCTTTTTCCAAACTTTTTCTTCAAATAGTCGCCTTCTACTGGATTCCTTATACCATCAACAATTATTACATCCTTGTCTCTAGGAAGATACTCTACCGCAAGCATTGCAAGTATATGATTGCCGTATTGTTTTCTCATCTCATTTCCTGTGTCCTGCAATGTTTTTCTATCTGTTTTCTTTTTCTTTTTTTCAAGCTCTGATTTTAATACATCAGAAATAGTAACATAGTAGCAATGGGTTTTTTCTTTTATTATTTCATTAACTTCTTGTTTCCCAGAACCTATTGTACCACTTAGACCTATGACTTTCATTATTGTAATTATTGGACTTTGTAGATAAATGTTTTCTAGTACAACTGTTTTAGACTTTAGTGTCTTCAATCTTTTTGCTTAGCATCTGCTTGACTTCTTGCGCACTCTTGCCGAAATACTTCTCGAAATCAGGAGTAGTTGTCACGAGCTTCGTTCTTCCATATTTTTCAGTTTTTATTAGACCTCTTTCCTCCAATAATTCTATGTAGCCATATGTTTTATTGCCCTGATAATGAACTATCAGTGATTGCTTTATAGGCTGCTTGGCCGAGACAATCGCAAGAGTTCTCATCATACCATCACTTAAGTCTGATAATGGGGCGAGCTTTACAACTTTATCTCTATATTGTATTTTTACTCTAAGTTCAAAGCCCTCTGGCGTCTCAACAAGCTCATAGCCCCGATCATTTTTACTCAAATCTGCTTTCAACTGCTCTAGTAATTGCTTGGTTTCATTGTTAGTAGTATCAAG
>CAZPID010000111.1:0-2719 GCA_964586885.1 uncultured archaeon
AATAAGGTCTTCTTCTCGCTGGACGACAGGGATGCATTTTATGGGTCTGTAGCACCAAGTGGATTTAAACCAAAAGGTCAAAGGTTCTTGGGTTACAAAGATGGTCTATCAATTCTCAAAAAATCAGCCAATGATTTTATCAAATCATCGAAACTAAAAGATGATTTCTGGATTGGTTACAAATGATTTGATATAAAGTTTATGTTCAGTTTTTTTTTGGAATTCAACCGTATTTCTTAAAACCTATTTCTTTAGCATGTTCGCGAAAACATTGCCTGCAATAATTCAAATCATATTTCCTTACCAAGCCCGAATGTCTACCGCACATTCTACAAGATCTTGCACCTTTGCCCGTTTTTGGTTTCATGAATCATCCGCCCATGTTACCAAACAGTTCTAGTATTTCAACTTCTTCAGAAATAGAAAATACGGCAAGCCTTTCAAAAATATTTTTATAAACTTTAGAATAATCTCCTTCTATTTCAGCCTTTCTTAATATGGCGCCATTCAATCTTGTTACTATTTCGTTTAAATCCATTTCACCCAACTAAACTCACCCCAAAATTATTTTTAAGCCATTCTGAAACTTCTTCCCTACTAATTATTTTGTTTTTACCTAGTTTACTTCTTTTAACCTTCCTTCTTTTTACCCTATAGCCAGGTTTTTCTAAAGTAACGGAAACGTCTAAGCCCATCAAGCCGACATCATGACTATACTTAATTCCTTGCATATCTATGTATTCTTTTATTCCAAAACTGAAGTTGCCTGTAGTGTCCACTTTAGATCTATTAATTTCGTTATCAATCGCATAGAATGCTTTCTTTAAAAATTCGACTGCTGGCTGCTTTCTGAGTGTTATCATAGCTCCTAGTGGGCTGCCTTTGACAGCGCCAAATGTGCTTCTTCTTCTTGACACTGTGACCATTGGTTTTTTTCCTGTTAACAGCTGTAAAAGTCTCTGCGCTTTTTCTATTTTATCTTTATCATCGCCGCATCCTACGTTCAATGTTACTTTTTCTAATTTCACATTATCCATAATGCTTCTTTCAACCATAATCAATCACTTTATCTAATATTCATCCATTCACATTAACTGTCAAATCTTGATTTTCTCCAAGTACAAAAAATCTATCCTTTAAAACTTCTTTGGATGCATCGCCTATTTCACATAGTATTCTAGGAGGGTTTGATATTTTGCTTTCAATGATGCTCTTTACAATGCCTATCTTACCAGAATTGCCTCCTTTGATTACAACACCTTTTGCACCAGTCATAAATTTCATATGTTTAGAAATCTTAAGTGAAGGGACTTCAAGCAGCAAAGAGTCTCCTGTTTTATAATCCTTGCTTTCTGTTAGTATATTCTTGCCGTCGTTTAAGTTCAACTGAATCTTTCCACGTTTTAAAATTGTTTTATTTTTTATCTTACAAAGCTTAACCTTTGCTTCGTTTGCATTAATTTCAACTAACTCCAAACCTTTCTCAGTAGGTACAATTCTATAATGCTTTTTAGTCTTAGGCAATGAAACTGTATCAAAAAGACCAACGGGGTAAGAAGAATCTTTTACAACATCATTATCAACTAAAACATCGCCGTTATTTATTATTCTCTTGGCCTCCTTTCTAGTCTCGGCAATCTTTAAAATATTTCTGAGAATTATAGAAAGCGGTATACATTCAAACTTTTTATGAGGGCCGGGGCTAGGGCTAACCACCCACTTGGTTTTCTTCTTAGCTATTTTCCAAAATTTTGGAGCATTAAGAGCTTTTAACTTCCTTACCAACAATCTCACCTGATTTCAAGTTTTTACCCAATTTTCCTATTCTTCTTTTATCTGTTAAAATTAGGTTTGTGATTCTTAAGTTGCTTGGATGCATGGCAGCCATCCTTTCCGTGCCTTCTACTTTCTTCTTTACAAGACCTTCTATATACACCTTGTATTTTTTAATATTCAGCTTGGATATTTTTCCCTTCTTGCCTTTGAACTCACCTCTCATTACTTCTACATCATCACCAATTCTTATTGGAATCGATCTTTTTTTGTATTTTTGTTTTAATTCTTTTGATAGATGCGATGCTAACATTTTCCTTCTTAAATGCAATGGTGCTTCGTGCAAAAACTTCCTTTGCTTTCTTGCTTTACTTGACTTTATTGACATACGTATCACACATAAATTACTTTAATAGTTAACTTTTTAAGCTTTTTAATAATAAAATTTGTTCTGTAGTAGAAATTTCAGTTACTTTTTAGCAACTACCAGCATTATTTCAAAACTAACTTTCCTGCCTTCTTTCCATGCAATCTTATAATCAAATCTCTTTATTTTTTTAAAAGCAAACTTAGAACTTTTACAAATTTTTCTAACTTTATCTTCCATACTTTTGCTAGATTTATGAATGCTATAAACTACATTGCTTATCTCTAGTGCTTTTTTAAAAAATACATCACCAAGTTCAAAAGGAGGAAACTGAATTACAGCATCTGCGCTGCTGCTTAGCTTGAAAACATCTGCTTTAACCCACTTACATATTCTTGACACAGGAATACCGGTTTTTCTTTCAGCATACCTAGCATTTAATTCCGCGATATGCAATGCATGAGGATCTACATCTATTCCTACTGAAGATTTTGCTCCAAGTAAAGCTGCACCTATGGATAGCCTGCCAGTGCCACAGCCCAGATTACAAACAATTTTATTTTTCAAATCATCTTTTGC
>CAZPID010000112.1:0-2683 GCA_964586885.1 uncultured archaeon
CAAACCTACGTTAAAGAAAAACTCGAACAATTCATAAATCGTTTACCACGGAATCCAGGAGCGGCTGTTATACTCGACGATAATCTTGAGAAGGTTTTTACTGTGAATATAAGGCCTCGTGAATCGCACCATGCGGGCGGAACTGCGGCAATAGCTTGAATGATTTACATGATCATAAAAGACTTGAATATAAGAACGATATTCGCAACAAATTCAAAAAAGACTATAGAAGTTGATTTGAAAACAAACAAGGCATCTGTTAGATCTTCTGTACCAATCGGAACCAGCAGGGGAAAGCACGAAGTAAATTATCTGCCTGTGGATCAAGTAATAAAAGATTTTTCAAAAATTAAATCCCAGTTGCTGTCAAAAGAGTTTTCTGTCCAAGAAGAATTTGACATGTTTCTAAAGAAGCTTGATGGCACAAATAATTTCAGTATAATAGGCGGTAATTTATCTTTAGCATTATCGGCTGCTTTTCTTAAGGCTTTAGCTGAAGAAAGTAACTCAGAAGTTTTTGAATACTTGATGAAAAATAAATCGAAAATGCCTCTGCCTTTAGCAAATGTTGTAGGCGCAAAAGGACTTCAAACAATAGAAGAGTATCTTCTGTTTCCAAAAAAGCAGAAAACATTTTTTGATTCTGTAGATGTTTTATCAGAAGTTCATACTAATGTGGGCAAGATGCTCAAGGAAGCAGACAGCAGTTTTAATTTTGGTAAAGACTTGGAATCTGCATGGATGTGTTCACTGAATCCAGAAAAAATACTTGATATACTTTCAGGCATTGCTAAAGAAAATAATTTATCCATAGGTCTTGATATGGCATCTTCTGAACTTTGGGATGGAAATAAATACAGCTATACTGATGGAAGAGAAATGAAAAAGGAAGAACAGCTTGATTTTGTCAAGCAGTTGATAGAAAATTATGATTTAAGATACGTAGAGGATCCGTTTGAAGAAGATGATTTTGATTCGTTTGGCCTTTTGTTGAAGTCATGCAATCAGTCAATGATCTGTGGTGATGATTTACTTACTACAAATATGGAAAGACTGACTAAAGCTGTAAATGAAAAATCTGTAAACGCTGTAATTGTGAAGCCCAACCAGATAGGAACTATAACTGATACTGTAGATTTTGTTAAAGAAGCGAAGAAGAACAACATTACTACAATAATGTCTCATAGATCTGGAGAAACTGAGGATGTATTAATTTGTCATTTAGCTGTAGGTTTAGGATGTGATTATGTTAAGTTTGGTATAGGTGGCGAGAGATTAGTTAAACTCAATGAAATGATCAGAGTAGAAGAAATTAATTAACAATAATCTAAAGTAAGTTTAATCTATTTTTAAGTAACTACAAATAACATTGTTCTATATGGCAACCAAGAAAAATAAATTACAGCTAGCAACATTCGGAGCAGGGTGCTTCTGGCATGTAGAAGAAGCATTCGCCAAAGTAAAAGGGGTGAAATCAACTACGGTCGGATATACAGGAGGTAAATTAAAAAATCCGACTTATAAAGATGTATGTACAGACAAGACAGAACATGCTGAAGTAGTGCAAGTAGTTTATGATCCGTCAAAAGTTTCTTACAAAGAATTATTGAATGCGTTTTGGAGTATGCATGATCCGACTGCGTTAAACAGGCAAGGCCTTGACGTGGGAACACAATACCGTTCTGTTATATTTTTCCATACGCCTAATCAAGAAAAGCTAGCAAGGAAATCAAAAGAAGAGTTTGAAAAATCGGAGAGATTCAAAAACAAAATAGTGACAGAGATTGTTCCAGCCCCAACTTTTTGGAAGGCTGAAGAATACCATCAAAAATATTACCAGAAAAAAAGTATTTGATAATTGTTTATTTTTAAATAATCAACTAAATTATATTATAGGTGATTTAATTGAGCGAAATAAAGGGTAATTATTTTTACTTTCTCATAGAAGCTGATAAGCTAGATAAGGAGAAATTTGATAAAATCAAGGATGACTTGTCTGATGTAATTGAGAATAAATATTATTATTCCATCGTAGAAGCTGAAACATTAAACAAAGAGCAATTTGAAGAAATGAAGAATGAGTTATCTAGATTACTTGATAAATGATTGGAACAAAGGGGAAAACATTATTTTATTATTTTTTCTTTTATCAGTAAATAAATATTTCTATTATGGTAAGGGAAACTAAGAAAGAAGATGGGCTTTACTACATTTGTGAAGAATGTGAATTTGCATACAAAGAAAGGGGATGGGCGCAGAAATGTGAAGATTGGTGCAAGGAGCGCAACAGCTGCAGCATGGAAATAACAAGGCATTCAGTTAAGATATAAAATACTATGTCCTGTAACAAGTTCCTGTTTTTCCCTTATACCAAAATTCAATTCCATAACCAACAGCCAGTACAATGAAGAACATTATCCATATTAAATACCATGGTACGCTAATGATCGCCAAAACTGTCTATTTGAAAAATAAAGAGTAAATTAATTATTATGCCGAAGGATCTGGAGGAAATAGAGTGGAAGAAATTTTCTGAATTCTGCACAATTAGATCTAAGAACAGAGCTCATATAAACAATCTAATAAACTATTCCAAGAAGTATGGAAACATGCTTTTCTTAAATCCTTTGGACTTCGCGTTGAAATTCAAGAAGCTGTCTCAAGAGAAAAAATCCATGAAAAG
>CAZPID010000113.1:0-2673 GCA_964586885.1 uncultured archaeon
CAATGATATTGTTATTAGTTTTAGTTTTAGTTCCCGGAATAATTATAAGTATTCTCGTTGGCATTCTGTCTATAGGCACATTGAATGTTTTATGGGGAATAATTTATAGTGTATTTGTTACTGCGTTCGCAGGAGTTCTTAGTACAGCATATTATCTTAAAGTTAAGAAGGCTTGGAAGTTGCGCTAACGATAATAGATTGCTTATACGTCCTTTCAATCTTTTTGACAATGTCTTCTACCGAGCTTATGTCTTTTTCAATTAATTTCTGCTCCTTTTTATTTATCCTCTTTTTATTAATAAAAGTTGCGTAAACCACTTTGATTAAACTCTTTGCAGCGGACATATGATAGCTCAATTCTTCCAGATTAGTTGTATCTTTGTATGCTTCCTTCATATAATCAGCTAAAAGCTTCGACATATTCTGGAGCTGTACATTCGAAAGGGCGTACGAAACAAATAGACTTCTACGCAAGGCTTCATCTTTATCAATACCTAAATCGGCAAGCTCATCTAATATCTCTTTTTCTTCCGGTCCGTATGAGAACTCAATTTCCATTTTATTTGTTTTAGACATAAATACTACTGCAAATAAATTATAAGATAAAGTTTAAATAGTGTATAGTTTATGATTACTAAAAAGGCAAGAGATCTGATATTAGTTAGAATGGTAGATGGGGAAGATTTGTTTTTTAATCTGGAAAAAATCGTAAAAAAGTATAAGCTTAAGTCTGGCATTGTTGTTTCATGTTTAGGAATGCTTAAAGATGTTGAGCTAGGGTATCTAACGCATCCAAAAGAAAAGGGTAAGTATGTTTTTAAAAAATTCGAAGGACCATTTGAGATAGATAGTTTCAATGGTGATTTTGGTTTCTTTAATAATAAACTGGTTTCGCATATACACGTCGCGCTGAGCGGCAAGGATTATATATGTATAGGAGGACATCTAAATAAAGCTAAAGTTAATGCTACGGTTGAGCTCTTTATTCTTGAAAGTGATAGTAAGTTTGTTAGGAAGCTTGACAAGAAGACTGGATTAAAGCTTTTAAACTTCAAATAAATTCTTAAATACAATTTAATTTTAAGCAGGGGTCGCCTAGTCTGGTCAATGGCGCAAGAAATAATGGCGAAGCTTAGGACCTTGTGAGTTAGTCTCTTCGAGAGTTCGAATCTCTCCCCCTGCATTAGTAAAAGTTTAAACTAATAAAGCTATCCAGAATCCTCCAAATAATCCCAAAGCTAAGAAAGGCATGGCTGGCAATGGTCTAGACTTTTTATCTGTTGAGCTTATTCTCCAATTAAGAAGCAGAACTAAAGCAATAGTTACTCCGATTAAACTAAACATAGCATACTTGAAACCAAAGCTTGTGAGAAGCGATACGATGAATATAAGCGGCAGGACTATATCTCCTGTTCCCAAATTAAATACCCTTGCTCTGACTAATTTAGCACGCACTTTGCTTTTAACTTTCTTTAAACCAAAAACACTAGGAACGGAGACTGTGAATATTGTTGGCTGCTTTACAATAGCCTTGGCCATGAATACCATGTGCTTTGTTATGAATACCGAAATAAAATCGTAAATGCTGACCAAAAGCACGAAGATCATTGCCGGTAGCACGCCTAGCGATGCTCCTAAAAGTGCGCCAACGCCGGAAATAGAAAATATGATTGTTATGTTATTGCTGAATATGCTTGGTCTTAGTTTTCTCCAAATTATTAACAAGATTGCGAGTATCAGCCCTAGATCAATGTAAAGTATTGTTATAGGGAACAGGAAACTGAAAGTTATCCAAGAAGAGAAGAACAGTATAAAGATCTCTAAAAATCTCAGCAGGCTTGATTTGAATCTGATTATAAGAAGTATAACTCCTGTTGCAGCTAGTATGTAAAGGAAAAGATACAGAGAGCTTGCAATGCTTTCTGGTTCGCTTACCAATGGTTCTACGTATCCTGCTTGCACAGCTGAATAAAACAGCGATCCTATGTAAAGACCTAAGACATGTACTATCAAAAAAACTGCTGTAAAGCTTAATGTTATTAACCATGGCTTCATAATAAATTACTTATGAACTTGAAAGATAAAATTGTAGAGATTTTGAAGGAAAATTATGTCTGTGATAATTGTACAGGACGTGTAGCCGGTGATCTATTATCGGGCTACTCAAACAAAGAGCGTGGCAAAATACTTAAAACATATATAGCAATGTTAATAGACTCTGGTGAAGATATAAAAATATATCCTTCTAATATTCATGGATTCAAATTCAGAAACTCCAAATTAAAGCCCGCCGAGCCTAGTGTGTGTTTTGTATGTAAAGGTTTCTTTGATGATGGAATTGAAAAGACAGTAAAGAAAATAGCTAAAAGGCTGGAAGGTATAGAATTCGATACTTTTGTTGTAGGTTCAATAATAAGCGATGAATTGCTAAATTTAGAAAATAGTATATGGGAAAGAATTGGTATAGACACCATAGAATCAATAAAGTCTGAAATTAATCGTGAGGTTGGTAAAAGGATTGAAAACCTGATTAACAAGAAGTTTAATTTAAGGAATCCTGATGTTACAATTGTTGTGGATTTAAAAAACGATAGGATAAGTTTGAATATAAAAAGCCTTTACATAGCTGCGGCTTATAAAAAACTTGTTAGAGGAATTCCGCAGACCAAGTGG
>CAZPID010000114.1:0-2672 GCA_964586885.1 uncultured archaeon
ATTTTTTGAACATATGGCTTATGTTTTTATCGGATTTATAGGGCTTAGCTTGTATTTCCGTTATAACTCAAGAAAAAATAAATGGGAATTAGAATACATGCTTGGTAAAAAAGATATCGATAAAAAAATCAGTAAAATAGAAAAAGATTACCTTGGATCTAGCGAATTATATAAGTGATTTAAATGTTTAATATGACTAATTTATTTAGATAAATGGGCTGAGATTATGGAATACGATTCAAATGAATTGAAGGAATTCGATGAATATCTGAATAGTCTTGATATAGGGAAATTAACAGAAATTGATTATTCAGCCGATGATATTAATCATTGTAGACGTATGAAAAATGGTATGTTACTTGCAGCTTTTATCCCACCAATTTCTATATCAGCTTACAAACTCATCACAGGACAAATGCCTGATACGTCAGATTTGGATAGTGCAGTAAAATACTTTTACACTATAGATTACGGAGATGGGGGTTTAACCTTTCTTTCAGCTGTAACTAGTGTTGTTGGATCTGTTATGGCACCACTTTTATATAATGGTCAGCGTTTGTCAAACAAGGATTTCAAGAAATTGACTGGTGGCTATAAATTAACAAAAGAAGTTTTTAAAGCCATAACGAAAAAGATAGCTTCTGTTAAGGACATGACTAACTATCATAAAAAATAGATTAGAAGATTATCAAAAGAGATTCTAAATATAGAATAAGGAAAGTTGACATTCTTTACAATTTGATAATTTATAATAATTTTTAATCATTCTTTTTCTAAAAATTCCTTTATGCCTGTCATCTGATTATCATTTTTGAAAACATCGCCAAAACATTTGGTTTCTTCTTTAAATGAACCCTTCAATTTCATTTCTAACCCTTTTCTAATTTGTTTCTTAGCCATTTTAACAACATATTCAGAGCTCTCCGCAATTTTCATAGATATGTCTAAGCATTTAGCCATAAGGTCATCACTGTTATCTACATACTTTTCTACCAGTCCAATCCTGTAAGCTTCTTCTGCATCCATCAATTCTCCTGTTAAAACCATTTCCATTGTTTTCCCTCTACCAACGGTTCTCGATAATCTTGTTGGACCACCCCAACTAGGAATTATGTCCCGTTCTAATTCTGGCAGACCTATAAACTTTTCCCTACCACCATTTTTATCTGTCAAATCAACAGCAATTCTTATATCGCATGCCATTGCTAATTCTAATCCGCCTCCAAGAGCATAGCCATTTATAGCAGCTATCACAGGTTTGTCCGATTTACTAATTTTATCATAAACATTTTGACCGAATTTAGAAAACTTTTTAGCCTTCTTTCTATCTCCTCTTATTCTGTATAAATAATTTAAATCAGCACCAGACGAGAAAATATTGTCGTATCCGGTGATTATTATAGTTCTGATATCTGGCTGTTGGCTGAAACAATTCAAATTACTGTTCAATTCTCTAAGCATAGAATAATTCAGTGCGTTTTTTTTCTTGCGCCTATTCATCTTTAAGATAACAGCTTTGTATTTGCCTTCTGAGTCCAACGATTCCAATTCATATGAAATATGCATAATATCAGATATTTATTTTTTGATCGCCGACTTATATGATTCTCTATCTTTAATCAATTTTATAACATAATCAAAAACAATGTCCATTTCATCCTCTTCATAATTATAACACGATATCACAAAGTTATTGCCTGATAAATCTTCTATGTCATCAGTTAGCTCAGCCTTCCTTGTACTGGTTTTTATTTTTATGTATTTGTGAAAATCGTCTTTCGTATAAAAAAGGTTTTTCAGATCATAAACTACAGTTTGGCCGTTAGAATAGAGAAGCTTTTGGTAATCAAACATACAATAATAGCCGGCATTCCAAGAAGTAATTCTTTTGTCTTTTATTAAATGACGATTTGCAAAACTGTCCAAGTCTAATTTTTTAGGTGGTCCATACAAAATTGTAACAGGGTTTTTTAACTTATTTTTATTATCCACTTTTGTAGAATTCTTCGCGTTTTTTTCTTTTACCATCAAAAATGCACTTATTAAATATTATTTCATTAACTATTTATTTTATTAAAATGAATGTAAACTCATCAACAGCTTTATGATCGCTTATTTTTCATGTTCTTTATATACATTTTCCATATTTTCTATACTTTCCATAACTTTATTTAAAATATCATCTCTTTCATACGGCTCAACTTTAATACATCTTATTGAATATTCATCAGAAGCAACTTCCTTTCGATGATTTATTAGTTTAACGTCCTCTGAGCCTTCCTTTACTTGCATGTATTTATGAAACTCTGGCATCTTTGTGTAAAATAGAAGATCAACATCACGAAAAACTAAGTTTTCATTATAGTAGGAGCTATCTGTCTCACAATTAAACATAATAACATAACCATCACTCCAAAAAGTAGATACAATTTCTTTTGATGAACTAAGTTCTACAAAATCATACAAAGATAGTCTTGTAGCCTTCATTACCTTAATTTTCTCAACGACTTCATCATCTTTATTTTTAGTCATAACTCTCACTCATTAACAATTAAAAAAATGATTTGAAACTTTAAATACTCATTCTAAAGCGCGTAGAATTCTTTACCAAGCTCATCAACAGCTATTTTTTGATATAGTATCTGCGGCGTACCTTCGTATATAGTTGCAAC
>CAZPID010000115.1:0-2645 GCA_964586885.1 uncultured archaeon
TGTGTCTTCTCCATAAACATTTAATTTTTCTTCCAGAGGTATTTCCTTATCAGCAAGTTCTAATTTCTTATGTCTTTTTTCAATCATCTTGTCACGTATAACAGGATCTTCTATTATATGGCCTTTTTCATTATGTTCATCTCCCGTATTCCAAAATACACCACCTTCCTGTCCTAAAACAGCACGAGGAGATATACCAGAGTCTGTAAACTTAAAACGCTTGTAACTATTTTCTTTAGCTAAGTCAACTTCAGATAAAAGAGCGCCTCTATTTATTTTAATTTTTGACGTGTCGAAAATTGGTATCGTTGAGCTGCAGTTGGCAAGCGCTTTATCAAGCAGAAGTATACCTGGTGTCTGATACATTTCTGCATAATTGAAAATTCTAGGAACATCATAGAAGATTTCTTCCAAATCACCAGAAGCTAGAACGATTCTTGGAAATTCATCATGGCCACCATACAATGCACCTTCTAAATCACCTTGAGATGTTCTAGTTGGTAATCCTGTAGCAGGTCCAGTTCTTTGCCAATTCATAATTACTGATGGTACCTCGTTCATTCCAGCCCATCCCAAAGCTTCTATCATCAAATCAAAACCAGGACCTGATGTGGATGTAGCAGCTCTAGTACCAGTTAAAGCAGCACCATTTACAGCACACATAGATGCTATCTCATCTTCAGATTGATAGACTATAATAGACTGCTTTACTAAATTTTTATTTCCTTCAGGTTCATCAGATTTTACATAAACTTCTGGTGATGCTTCCAATTCTTCACTTTCATCCGATGCTGGTGTGATTGGATAATAAGATTGAAACCTGCATCCAGCCATAAGTTTACCCAAGGCTGCTACATTTGTACCTTGTAAATATATAATTTCTTTTTTGATAGGAACATTTTCTAGTTTATAATCAAATTTGCTTGCATATTCTTGTTTTATAGATTTGTATAAGTCACTTCCTACTTTGATATTCATGTCAGCTATTTCTACTTTCTTACCAAAACTTTTCTTAACAGATTTTGAAAATATATCATAATCGTATTCCAATAATGCAACTGATGCAGAATCTGCCAAGACATTCCTCATTTTACTCAGCTTTCTTGCGTCACCACCATATTTACTCAATGCTTCTTTTATGATACTGGAGTAATCTATAGGAACCAGTAAGATATTTTTGTCAGATGATTTTAAATCTTCAATAATACCACCGACAGTTTCCTCAAAACCTTTACCTTTAAGATAGCTAGTTATATCATTTGAAAATCTCTCTTCAAGTGTAGTTATCTGCGAAATCTTTCTATTTTCCAAAGAAGGATCATAGATTAATGCGCCATTTTTTTTCAATTCACCTGCATGCGAGACTATTGTCTCGGCATCAAATGTAGCAAGAAGATTAACACCATCACCAATAGAATGTAAAGGTTTGTCTGAGACCTCTATTTGAAAATAGCTATGTTTACCCATTATATTTGAATAATACTCCCTTTTTCCATATACGTGTAATCCACCAGCACCAAAAGCTTTACCAAAAACCCTAGCAGCAGTATCAACACCAGTACCTTGAGCACCTCCAATCATCCAAGAAATATTATTTTTAGACATGATACTCAATAAAGTATTGATTAAAAAAGAATTTAAATTTAACAATTATCATTTTTAGACATGATTGATAGGCCAGCTAATAAAACTATATAGCCGGGACTGTCTTAATTACTTCAGGTCTTTTCTTTACTAGTATTCTTTGTCCACAATACGGACATCTAATAGGACCTTCTATATTTTCAACATCTTTTTTACAGTTTATACATTTGTAAGACATACAATCACCTCTTTTATTTTCCTACAGCTTCCATAGATGGGTAGTAAGCTAGCCCAGCAAACTTATTTCCACACTTTTTACAAGCCCATATACCAGAAGACACTCTTTTCACATATTTCATTTTACATCTTGGACATATATGTCTACTTTTTTCAATCTTTTCTATCTCAGCGATTTTAGCCTTTTGTTTTTTACCATATCTTGCCCCAAATCTACCGGCTGTACCAACTTTCTTTTTCCTACCCATATAATCATCTATTTAATCAATTTAAATCCACGTTTAGTAGACACAGCTTCTAAAAACATTTTCAACTGTTCATCAGTTATTTCATTTTTTATTTTTCCAGTTTGATAAAGCTGAAGCAAGTATAGTTCCAGCTGCGATGCCAATTCGGGCTTGACAACTCTTATTCTTCCCAGTCTTTCCAATGCTTCTCTTGATAAAACCTTCTTTATTAAAGCTTTTTTCTCTTCTTCCAACTGTTTCATCTCTTCCGTTGGAATATTAGGCTGTTCCACCAGTTTTCACCCCATAAACTACTTTATCCAAAAGACGTCTTCCATTGCTTGTAAGCTTTCTACCTTTTTTTTCATCCTTTTCAACAAGTCTTGCTCCTTCCAATTGCTGAAGTATTTTTCTAATTATGTTGCCAGACGATTTTCTGAAACGATTTGGCCTTACACCTCTGTTCTTTTTACCACCATAATATGTTCTAAGCCTTTGTATTCCTATGCTATTTTCCATATAAAGTCTTTTCAATACTGATGCTGATCTTATGTACCAAAAATCCTTCTGTTCAGGAGGTCTTTCTCTGTTTGTACC
>CAZPID010000116.1:0-2640 GCA_964586885.1 uncultured archaeon
TCAAGATCATAAGTATACTGAGGCTTTCCACATATTTTACTAAGTGACTTCAAATCAATTTTTTTAGGAATAAGTTTCTCTATAGCTTTGTTAATGATTTTGGAGTATTCTTCAAGAAGCTTCTTTATTTCAAGATTTTCGCTGTTCATTATTATTTAAATGGGAAATTACTACTTAAATTCTTTTAATATACCATAGACATTTTATTAATAAGTAACTATAAGCCTATCTTGCTGTTAAAATATTCCAAATGGTTTTTGGTGTAAATTTAATTGGAGTTGGATAATCATTTAAGAAAGTTCCTGCCAATAGTTCTCTTAATTCTTGGCTTGACTTCAATCTACCTATCAGAAAATTTAATATAAATTTGTACTTAAACTTTTTTTGTAGGCTATAAGATGCTTTAAGCTCATTGCCTAAATACTCAAATAGTTTTACTTGATATTCTTTTAAGAAGTTCTTGGAATTATCATTTATGTCCAAAGATTTAATTATAATCTTTGAAGCAATACTGGCAGATGTAAGTCCATTTCCTATACCATCTCCAGTAAATGGATCTATTAAACCAGCAGCATCTCCAATAAGAACACAACCATCAAAAACCATTTTTCTTGGTTTAGAGGCAAGCGGAAGTATCCAACCTCTGGTCTTGCCTTCCTGCTTAGCATGTTTAAATCTATCTTTTAACAAAGGGTGAGTTTTTATAAGATTATTCAACATTTCCTCTAAGTTGATTTTTCTCTTATTTTTTTCTTTAAATAAAATACCTAATCCAACGTTTGCTTCCCCATTAGTTCCACCAGTTGGAAAAATCCAAAAATATCCTGGCATAAGCTCACTAAAGAAATATGCTTCAAGCCTGGGTTTCAAATATTCTACGCCATTGAAATATGCACGAATTGCAATAGCTGTATGTTCTGGGGGAAATTCACCGACACCCAATTTTGAAGCTAAAATACTCTGAGCACCATCTGCTCCCACAGTTATTTTTGCTCTATATTCTTTTTCTTGGCCATTAGAATCATTTCCTTTTACGCCAATTACATTTTCTCCTTCTCTAATAATGTCAGTAACCGTAAATTCTTCAATAATCTTAGCATATTTTCTTGAATTTTGGAAAATAATATTATCAAATAGTTCTCTCTTACAAATATAACCTTGAAAATCAACTTCATTTGCTACAGGTTTTCTCACATCAACCACATCCCCTTTGGGTGATACTATAATAATGCCTCTATTTTTTTCTTGCTGTACTTTTTCAATTTCTTCCTGAATGCCTAGTTCTCTTATAACTCTCATACTCTTTCCACAAATTGAATCTCCGCATATTTTATCACGAGGAAATTTAGCCTTATCTAACAATAACACTGTCTTTCCAGCTCGGCCCAATAGAGAAGCGCATGCTGCACCACTTGGGCCACCACCAACAACTATTACATCAAATTCTTCCATTAAATCAACTTTAGTATTCAATTAATGTTGAACTATAAATAATTTATTTTTTAATAAATTTCAAGTTTAAACCTATTGAAAGTAAAATCCATGGCTTTTTGTTATTGACATAATTAAGACTTTAGTGTAATATTCTCATATACCTTCTACTTTTAGGTATCAAATTTTTAATTCCTTTTTCAGTTAACAAACTGCTTCCTAGTATATCATTGCCAGATTTTAAGATAACAAAATTATCGTGATCACAATTTTCTTTTTTATCTATTTCCAAGCTTTCACCTGACAAAAATTTTTCAGCGTCATTGACATCAACATCAATTATATTCTTTGTTGCATTTTTTCCAACAATTTGGCTTCCTTCAATTGACAGATGAATCTTATCATTTCTTTTAATTTTACCGAAGTACATGCCGACTAAGCTGACATTTATTTTATTTAAATCTATTCTTGAAACAGTTTTACTTGCGATCCAGATTTTTTTATCTATACCGCTTTCAAAAACCAAGAATTTACTAAGATTTATTCCAGACTCGTAATGTTTCTCTAAAAGTCTTTCTAGATGTCTAATCTCATTTTCTTTTAGAATTTTCAAACTCTCAGCTTGCATATAAAAAATCCCTCCATTCTTTCAGATGGAATTATCCTAACAGAATTACTTACGTCATCGTCAAATCTTTTACCATTCCACTCTGAAAGAGCTTCTGCTTTAGGAAAATCTATATCAATCTTCTCTGTAGTCATGTCTAGCTCTTTAACTGCAAAATCTATGTTTTCTTCATTTTCTTCTGGCTCCAGGCTACATGTAGAATAAATCAGCGTGCCATTTTCATCTAAACATTTGCTTGCTGATGTCAAGAGTTTTTTCTGAAGTTTGCTTAAAAATCTTATGCTGCCAATGTTTGTTTCCTTTAATACTCTGGGATTCATAGAGCCGGTTCCCGTGCACGGAGCATCAAGCAAAATCTTGTTGAATCTTAAACCTATTTTGTAAAATGATTCTCCAAAGTATTTTGTTACAATTGTATTCATAACGCCGCATCTCTGAAGATTTCCGCGCAAAGCTTTCAGCCTCTCACGACTCATGTCATTTGCTATTATAGAACCTTCATTTTCCATAATAGCAGCAATTTGAGTTGTCTTAGAACCAGGAGCAGCACACATATCCAATACAGCATCATCCTTTGAAGG
>CAZPID010000117.1:0-2622 GCA_964586885.1 uncultured archaeon
ATTCCTTACCATCAGTAAATCCTTTTAATAAAGCTTGATACACTTCATCCATTGTAAACTTGCCAAAATTCAACAGTTTAGTAACTCTATCTTCCACAGATTTTATCATCTTATCAGAAATCTTCTCCTTGGAAACCTTGAGAATCGAAAACATTTTCCTTACGTCTAAATCATATAATATAGTACCATGCTGTAGCAATACACCTTTCTTCCTAGTTTGGGCATTTCCAGATATCTTTTTCCCACCAGCAATTATATCATTAATTGGTTTGAACTCACCAGTAATTCCTAGATTACTAAGGCCTTTTATTACCCATCCACATACCTCTAAGTAAGATTCTCTTATGCCTTTAGGAAGTATGATCTCAGGTGCGATTACACTATATGTAATCTCTCCATCAAAATCATGATAAACGGCGCCACCGCCAGTTATTCTCCTGATAATATCAACACCATCTTGTTTACAAGCATCCAAATCTACTTCATCATTCATAGATTGAAAATATCCTATAGATACAGCGCAAGGCTTCCATCTCCAAAATCTTATTGTTGGCTCACCATCCTTTGCTACAGATTCAACAACAGCATTATCTATAGACATAGCCTCAAATGCATTACATACATGTAAAGGTATAATCCTCCATTTCATTTCATCGCACCTTTTACAGCTCTAGCTATAGCTTCAGGATTAATTCCTATCATTTCTATTTTCTGTTTGTTAACAACACTAGATATTTTATCTAAGATACTTTTTTCATCTTCATTAGTGCTAATGTTAGCTAGAATATTTTCTATTTCCTCTATACTTTCTTCTGGATAAAGAAAGAAATCACCAGTTATTTTTACAGAATTTATTTTATTATTATCATAGTTTACTTTTACTCTTAACAACTTTCCGCCAGATATTTTTTCCTCGAAAACACTTTCCATAAATAATGTAATCTTATACTTAGGAATTTAAACTTTAACTTTTACCACTTGATTAATGCTTTTAGTTTGTCCTAACACATTTTTAACAAACAATTCTCCAGCTCTATAAGATGATCTAACAAATGGGCCTGATGCTACATATGAAAATCCCATACTTTCACCCATCATTTTATAAAATTCAAACTTTTCAGGAGGAACATACTCTTTAACATCAGTATGCCAATCACTAGGTCTTAGATATTGTCCTATAGTTAGAATGTTAACGTTTATACTTCTAAGATCTTTCATAGTCTGTAAAACTTCTTCATCAGTTTCACCAAATCCAACAATTATAGAAGATTTAGTAAATATTTTTGGATTAATTTTTTTCATATTTGTTAAAACTACAAGTGACTGATCATAATTAGCTCTTCTGTCTCTGACTTTCGGCTGAAGACGCCTAACAGTTTCAATATTATGTGCTATAACATCAGGTTGTGCAGCAATTACTTTTTTCAAGCATTCTGTATCACCACGAAAATCTGGTATCAATACCTCAACTAAAATCCCAGGAATTTGTTTTTTGACTTCTTTTATACATTTGGCAAAATGTTCTGCTCCCTGGTCTGGTAAATCGTCTCTGTCAACAGAAGTTATTACAATGTAATCTAAACCCCATTCTTTTATAGCTAGAGCAAGCTTCCGGGGTTCATAAGGATCTAACTCTTGACCTTTCTTTGCTGTTTTTACTTGACAAAATCTACAGCCACGCGTACATGTATCGCCTAAAACCATAAATGTTGCAGTGCCACCAGACCAACATTCAGATATATTTGGACAATGGGATTCTTCACATACAGTATGTAAACCAAACTTTCCTAAAGTCTCTTTTATATTTTTATACTTTTCTGTTGTAGGTGGTTTGATCTTAAGCCATTGTGGCTTCCCTCTATTGGAAATCATAATATTTATTTTGTTGATTTAGTAAGATTAATGCCTTTACATAAAACCCAACCAGTTATAACAGGACTTTCAACTTCCCACCATTCTATCTGTTTTCTTTCTTTAGAAATCATTTGAACGCTTTCAAGAATATGTTTCATGTTATCACTCAGTCTTAATCCCTTTATTGGTTTGTCTAGCTTGCCGTTTTTAATTTCAAACATAGCATCCCTAGGTATTGTAGAAAAATCTCCAGCCCGATGATCTCTTAATCTTGTATACCATGTATTTGTTATGTAAATCCCATTCTTCATATTAGAAATCATTTCTTCCAAATTACTATCTCCTTTTTCCAGAACCAAATTCCAATTACTAGGATAAATTATACCAGCGTTTGCTGTAGATTTTACACCAAATTTCTTAGCAGTAGATGTATTGTGCAGAAAAGTTTTCAGTACGCCGTTATCAATTAGTTTTGTTGTTTGTGTAGGCCTGCCCTCTTCATCATACATACTAGAACTTAATCCATTTGGCATCTTACCGTCATCAATTATTGTAACATTTTCATTTGCAACTTTTTTCCCAATTTTATTTATTAGAAACGACATACCAGAATCAACATCAAATGCAGAAAATGCATATGACATATAGTGAAGAAGATCAGCCATTATCATAGGATGAAATACAACATCATACTTACCTTCCGTTCCGGCTACAGGTTTTCTATAGCTATTTGCTAAACTGCCGGCTTCCTTACCAGCACTTACAGGA
>CAZPID010000118.1:0-2605 GCA_964586885.1 uncultured archaeon
AGGTAAAATGACTACAGATGCTAAAGATTCGATCTATGTTTATCTTTCAGGCGGGAATACTCAAATAATCGCGTTTGTTGATAATGTATATAGAATTTTCGGTGAGACGCAGGATATTCCGGTAGGTAATTGTATCGATGTTGTAGCCAGAGAAATGAATTTGCCTATGCCGGGCGGTCCAGAAATAGAGAAGTTAGCTGGAGGTGGGAAATATATAGAACTGCCCTACGTTGTTAAAGGAATGGATTTGTCTTTCGCCGGGATCGCAACAGCTGCAGTAAAGAAGTATAAAGTCGGGGATTCTAAAGAAGATATTGCTTATAGTTTACAGGAAACTTGTTTTTCAATGCTGACAGAAGTTACTGAACGTGCTTTGGCACATACAGATAAAGAGGAAGTGTTGTTAGTTGGTGGTGTTGCTGCCAATAAAAGATTGCAAGAAATGATGAAACAGATGTGTTTGGGTAGGGGTGCTAAATTTTATGTAGTTCCTGAAGATTATTCGGGTGACAACGGGGTAAACATTGCTTGGGCTGGATTGCTTGCTTATAAGTCTGGTTGGAAGGGTGATTTCAAAGATAAAATAAATCCTAAGTGGAGAATTGATGATGTAAAAATAACTTGGCAATAATTAATTATTGATTAGCTGAGTCTCCCATTTTATCAAACCAAATCGCTTTCACTTACTATTATAAAATCTCCTACTGATTTAACTGCAGAAAATGGAATCAATATCCTTCCTTTTTCATCTCCTTTTAGATTCAATTCTGTTAGGTGTTTCGTTGGCTGTTCTACTACAACGTTCAACAGCTCGCCACTTTCGGCTATGAAGTCTATGTTTCCTACAACCCCAAATTTGCGGCCGCTTTCTTCGCTAATTATAACTTTGCCAATAACGTCTCCTGCTCTGATTCTTGATTCTGACATAATAATTATATTTTATTATTTATACTTAATATAAAGATTTGGTTCATACTGCTCTAAACAGATAAAAATATATTTAATTACTCATATCATATTTTATGGCGTTCTTCATAGATGCTTTCAGCTTAAGCTTTGTTGATATTGAAGTTTTAATACGTTTAGTAATAGCGGTTGTATTGGGAGCAGCAATAGGATTAGAAAGAGAGTATAGTCACAAGCCTGCTGGTTTAAGGACACATATGTTAGTATGTTTAGGTGCTGCTCTTTTCACTACAGTTTCTATTTTTAGTTTTGGTCAGGATCCCGCAAGGGTGGCTGCGGGAATTGTTACTGGTATAGGTTTTATTGGAGCTGGTAGTATCATAGCAAGCCGTGGTCATGTACATGGTTTAACTACTGCTGCAACCATGTGGGTAACAGCTGCCGTAGGTTTGGCAATTGGTCTTGGAGAGTATGTAATTTCAATTGTAATAACTGTTATTATTTTCTTGATTTTGAATCTAAGAAGAGTGGAAAGAGCCGTGCCAACTAAAAAACGTGGGCCTATATTCTGATTTTTTATGGGAAGATATTTTATAGGAATAATGTTGCCTGATGAAATAAAGGGTAAATTGCTGTCTTTGCAAAAAATGCTTTCTAAAATGGCTATTAAGTGTAAGTTTGTAGAAAGTGAAAATCTTCATATATCTTTGTCTTTTCTAGGAGAGGTAAATGATATTCGGGTAGTTGTGGATAATCTTAAATCTGCAGTAAAAGGTTTTAATAAATTTAATGTTAATGTAAAAAATGTTTTATTGATTCCTAATGAAAATTTTATAAGAGTTATTGCTTTGGATGTGATCGATGAAAAAAGTGTATTAGAAAATCTAAGATTGAAGGTTAAAGATATTGTAGGTGGGAAATCATATGAGGCCCATGTCACATTATGTAGGGTTAAGACAATAGAAAACAAGAAAAGTTTTCAAGAGAAAATTAATTCTTTGTTGGATTATGATGCTGGTATTTTTGAAGTAAATGGTCTGCAGTTGATTAAAAGTGAGCTGTCAAGAAACGGCCCGATCTATAGTATTGTAGAAGGTTTTTCTTTAGAATAGAAATCTTTCCTCGAGTATCTCTGCTCTACCACCAAGTTTTCTTATCTCAACGCCTATGTAAATCAGGTCTTTTAAATTATTAGTCTTCCATACTGATTGTTGTATCATTTTTGCACCAATTGAATTTAGTTTTCTTTGTATTCTTCTTGCATTGGATTTTTTATCTAACGGCATATCATAAATTAAAACACTAAATTTTCTCATAACTATAATGTCGCAGGTGCGACATAAATGAATTTCTTTGATTTAAAATATATTTTATAATACATAGGTCTATTCTTCTTCTAAATCTTCACTACAACCTTCGCAAAGCCATTTATCAGATATGTGCTTCAGTCTATCTGAATAACTTTCACAAGAACTACATATACCAGCAGTAGTTTCAGTCTTAATAATAGGCTCGTCTTCTCTTATTTTAATCCTACGTTCTAAAAGATCTAAAGCTTCCTGAGAAGTTTTAGCAACATCGATTAAAGATATTATTCCCGTGAGGTTGCCTTTTTCCATAACGGGCAATCTGTGGACATTAATCTTTTTCATCTTCCTAACGGCATTTAATACATCTTCGTCCGCATTAATTGTGACTA
>CAZPID010000119.1:0-2578 GCA_964586885.1 uncultured archaeon
CTACTCATATGTGCACCTACATTCAACTCTCGTCCAAGGTCGCTAATTAATTTTCTTATGTAAGTACCAGCTTCACAACTAACCTTAAATAAAACTTCCTTGCCTTCTCTTTCTAAAATTTCAAAAGAATATATTTCTCTTTCTCTAGGCCTGCGTGCGACAGCAGATTTTACAGGAGGTACTTGAATTATTTTGCCTATAAACTTTCCAACAGCTTTCTTTAAAGTCTCATCGTCGACATCTTTATGAATGTGCATCGTTCCAATATACTCTTTATCCAATCCTGTAAGTAGAGGCATAACTTTTACTGCATTTTCCAAAGCTACTGGTAAAACACCAGTCACGGCAGGATCAAGCGTGCCACTGTGTCCAGCTTTCTTTACATGAAAGATATCCTTTACCCAAGAGCTTACTATATGTGATGTTGGTCCAGAGTTCTTATCAACTATCACAACTGAACTTTTTACAAGCTCGTCTACAGTTCTTTCACTCGGATCTTTTCCATATGTTGATTCAGTTACTTTCTTACTTTTAATAAGCAATAATTTTTTCACCTTACTCCAATTTTGTATTTTTAAAGGATTCAATATTTCTTAAATCCACGCATCAAATAAATTGCTAACACAAGTACAGCAATACTTAAAGCGTTGAATGCTGTGCTATAAACTGAAAATATTCCTGCAGCTGTTACTGGTAGAAATAATGTTACTAATGAAACACATGCAGAACATTGTGAAGTAAAAATAGCCAATCCAACACCAAAGCTACTGCTACCTGTGCTGGTTTTAATACTACATGTCTTGTGAGTTAGATTATAAATACTAAATGATACCACAATACCAAATAATGCGGAGAATATCAGATACAGAACAAAGTTTATTATAGAATTGGACAATATCACTTCAAACCAAAAGAAATAATTGAAAAAACCACCATTCAGTATAACTTGTAAATATGGATAAATAAGAGCCATTGCTACAGCTAAAATTATTGCCAAAGTCCCATATTTTCTTGTTTTTAAGATTGATAATAATTTCATTTAAATCTCACCACTTTACATAATATAAAATTAAAGTTTAATTCGAATAAAAATATTTTTAATAAACTAAATTAAATTCAAATTATTCCAGTTCTCTTAAAAGTTAATATCATACGAATCCTTCTAACAAGATCTTCAGGGTCAAACGGCTTAGTTATATAGTCTACAATACCTTCTTTTGCTAATTCTTCCCTTCTTTTAGTAGTAGCTTCAAGAACAGTAAGAAAGACCACTTTAAGATCACTTCTATACATCTTTTTTATTTTTTCATATACATCCCAACCAGACATTCCTGGCATCATTATATCCAATAAAACCAAGTCCACATTTTTATCCTTCAATTTCTCCAAACATTCTTTACCATTATTAGCTGTTATAATATCATACCCTTCCCTTTCCAAAATTGTTTTTACTAAATTAACAGTATCAGGTTCATCATCAACGACCATAACTGTCTGTTTTTTAGCCATAAAAATCATTCCTGTAATTAATAATTGTTTTTATTTAATAAGTAGAATTCTTAGTTACTTCGAAGTTTAAATCTATTTATGTCAGTCATTAATTAAACTTAAATTTAAATTGAATGAAATAATTATCTATGAAAGATTTAGCACACAAACTTGCAGAATATGCGCACAAACTTAAATTCGAAGATTTATCAGAGAACGCAATTCATGAAACAAAAAGAAGAATAATAGATTCTTTAGGGTGTGGCATCAGTGTTCATAATGAAAAATCTGTAAACGCTACAAGAATAGTTGCAAAAAAAGTTTCAACATCAGGAGACTCTACACTTCTTGGGACAAATGTAAAGACTTCTCCGGACCATGCTGCCTTCAGCAATGGTTATGCTGTAAGATATCTTGATTGGAATGATACTTATCTGTCCCTAGAGCCAGCACATCCAAGTGATAACATTGCTGGAATTCTTTCAGTAGCTGAATCAGAAGGACGTAGCGGCAAAGATGTGATCCTTTCAATTGTTTTAGGTTATGAGATTCAATGTAGGCTATGCGATGCGGCTAGCCTTAGAGCTAAAGGATGGGATCATGTTAATTACCTTCTTGTGTCAAATACACTGGCTGTAGGAAAGCTTATGGATCTTTCTGTTGAACAAATGAGACAAGCAGTCAATATAGTTTTGAATAATCTATCTACTCGACAGAATAGAGTTGGTGAGCTGTCTAATTGGAAAGCCGCAGCTGCTCCGAATTCAGTTAGAAATGCAGTCTTTGCAGCAATGTTAGCAAGGGAAGGCTTCACAGGACCTTCGGAAATATTTGAAGGGAAGTTGGGATTTCAAAATGAAGTTTCAGGCAAATTCAATCTAGATATTTCAGTATTCGGCGGAAAGGGAAAAGAGTTTATGCTAACACAAACTTATCTTAAAAAACATAATGCAGAACATCATTCTCAGAGTTCTGTGGATGCTGCTTTGAAATTAAGAAGCCAAATTAAAAGTATAGATGATATAGAATCTATTTTGATAGAAACACATGAAGCAGGGTTTACTATAATAGGCGATAGAAAAAATGATCC
>CAZPID010000120.1:0-2576 GCA_964586885.1 uncultured archaeon
ACAAAGGGCAGGGCTAGGGTGCCTTACAGGCTATCAAAACCTGATATTCACAAGTTTTCTGCGCTCTCTATAGAAAATGTTGAAATAACAGAAGGTAAGGAAAAACCTATCAGAATAGCAATTGATATGAATGATACCACTGGTATTTTCCAGATAGAGGCTCAACTTATGCAAAAGATAAGAGATGTGGGGTTTACTGATTATGTAGAAATTACAGCCAAAATAAAAGACGGTAGAGAATTTTCTTATTGGTAGTGTTAGCTGTTTTACTAGTTTATCTCTTATAAATGTTCAGGTTCTTTAAAGCATCAAAAACCGCTGATACAAAGTTTATCCTCATTCCCGTGTTACCATAGCTTTTTACCCATATGTCTTTTACCCCAGCTAGTCTGAAAACTTTCTTGATCTCATCACCACATACAAGACCAACGCCTTTTGGTGCAGGTAATAGTTCTACTTTTACAGATCCTGTTTTGCCTTTAGTCTTGTAAGGTATAGAATGCCCGATATCACATCCGCATTCCCAACTACCACATCCACGATTTACAACTAGCAAGTTGAGTTTTGCTTTGTTTATTGATTTGTTTACAGCATATCTACTTTCAGGGGAGCTTCCTTTACCAATACCGATTATACCATCTCCGTTTCCAACAACTGCAAAGGCGTTCATGGTAAATCTTCTTCCAGATTTGGTAACCGTAGCGTTTGTCTTAATTGGTATTCTTTGTCTACCTCCGCCTTTTCCTTTTCTTCCTCCAATTAAGATAATCTCATTTTTAATGTTAGGTATAAGTTTGTCAACAATTTCAGGTTCTCTTATTTGTTTTCCTGATGATAAAATTTCTTCTATGTTTGTTATTTCTAAGTTCATAACAGATTTTCCAAGAGACGTTCTTGGTTTCCAGTTTTCTAACCTTTCAAGTGCTTTCCTTTCCTCAAAGCTTTTCTCCTGTACGGGCGGTGATATTTCTTCTTTTGTTTCTGCTGGTTTTTTTTCTGATTCTGCTTTAGGAGTTTCTGCTGATTCTTTATTTTCTTGAACTGTTGATTTAATTTCAGTTATTTTTTCGTCTACCATATAAACTACTCGCCTAAGATCTTTTGTTTTATATTTTTAACGTCTTCTGGTAAAATTTGGAATTTATCATTAAATTGAGCTAAATGCTTTCCTGATATTCTATTTTCGTCTGGAAAAACTTCTTTATTAGAAGGTACGTTCAATCCCGCATCTAAAGCACCTTTTACAAGAGCGTATAATCTAGAACCTTTTGTAGAAGGATATGTACCCAAATCTAGAATAGCTTCTTGTATTTTTTTATCTTTAGCCTTTTTTCCTATAAGCAAACCCGTGAGATATGCTGCAGGAACAGTATCACATGAAAAATTCCAACCGAGTTTTCTCAATTCTTTTGATGAGACCGATGCTATTGTTGTGTCGCCTTTTGAACTAAACTTTATTATTTGAGCTCCCATATAATTTAGTGTTTTGCGTGTAACAAGTCTTGGTTTTTTTGACAACAAAAGTTTCAATCTTTTTCTATAATTTGTCTTACCTTGTAATCTTCTTTTGAAAGGCATTTTATATGTGGGTAAAATCTTCATTTAATCACCGCTTGTTTTTTTATTCAATAATCCGTGGTTCTCGAGATAAATTCTTAAGTGTGATCTGCTTCTGAACATCCCTCCTTTTACTAGGCCTCTGATGTTTCTGTATGTTCTGTTATCTATCTGATTTCTGTCTTTTAGTATTCTAAGCATTTGCCTAAGTGGCCTTACTGTATGCATCCACTTTTCTTTTCTAGTTATTCTAGAATATTTAGATCCTTTTCTTCTTCCCGGACCCTTCTTTTTCTTCACATGTTCTCTAGTCTTATGGATTTTTTTAGGTAATTTTTTTATAACGTTCTTTTTCACAAGGTTTCTTATGTCCATCGCTGTTATGGCTTTTGTTATATCTTTGTCTTTCTTTGGGTCCATCCATACTCTAGACTTACCAACTTTCAATACTCTTGCTGCCAATCTCTTTTGAAATCTGCTCATATATATCGTCTTTAATTTAAGTTCAATAAGATAATTATTAATACCAATAGTAATTTAAGGTTTTATAGGATAGGATTTTATGAAAGTTAAGGATTTGATGAGTAAGAAGCTGATTTTAATCGACTCTAATGATAACATGAGGAATGTTATAAAACTGATGAAAAAGAATCGTGTGTCCAGGCTTATTGTTAAATCCAAGGATAAAATTATTGGGATATTGACGGAACGTGATGTATCTGACAGGCTTGGCAGGCTTGAGACTACTCCGTTAAGCGATGCCCATGTACATGTGTCGTCTGCGTATACCGATAAACTTATAACTATAAATGAGGATTCTGAAATAAGATATGCTGCAGAGATGTTTTTACAGAAACATATAAGCAGCTTGGTTGTAACTGACTCCGGTGGCGAAATAGTAGGAATCATAGTAAAAACCGATGTAATAAAGTCTTTGGAAAACTCTTCTGCCCTGATTTCCAAGTATGTTAACAAAAATGTTGTTAACTTGAGGGTTGGTTCTAGTCTGCTTCAAGCAA
>CAZPID010000121.1:0-1604 GCA_964586885.1 uncultured archaeon
CAGAAATCAAAAATAAATATATGAAATTTAATCCTTCAATCCTATTTTTAATACCCATATTTTTTATTAGTTTCAGTTTAGTATTTGCTCAGACAAATGCACAAAGTACAGTTACAGACTCAACTACAAGCACAGACGCAACAACTACAGATGCTGGAGTAATTGACGAAACTGAAGTCAAAGAACCGACTTTAATTGAAGAACCAGTTCCACCAGAAAGTTTTGTGTGTCCAACATTCTCGCCTGAGGAAATCGAAGGAGTAAAAAATAAGTGTGCAGAATATGGAGGAGAGTTCCTTGTTGTTACTGACGAGTTTGGTTGCGATTATCCACAATGTGGTTTTGTTGAAGAAATTCCAACTAAACAGGTTTGCCCTGCCTATCCTGTAGGTTTTGATGATTTAAGAGCCGAATGTGTAAAATACGGCGGTGATTTTAGTTTAAATGTTGATCCAAATGGATGTCAATATCCAGAATGTTTCTATCCAGAACCAATACCACAACCCGCTTTACCTCAACCTATTGAAAAATGTACTGAGATTTTTGACCCTCAAACAGGCTTTAGCAAAGTTATTTGTGAAGCTAGCGCTTGTCCTGTAATACCATTAGAGCTTTCAAAAGAGTGTATAAGACATGGTGGCACCCCTGTTAAAGAACAAGATCCTTATGGCTGTACTTATCTATCATGTCAATTTGAAAACATAAAACCAAGTACAGGAATAAATCCTATAGAAGGATACGAAAGATGTCCTACCCCTGAAGAAATTGATCATTCAATAAGAGAATGTAAAGAAGTCGGCTTAAAAGCATTTATAGATTTTGCTGGAGGTTGTAAAATACCTATTTGTATAGAAGAAGAACAAAGAGTTTGTCCAATAATACCTGAGGAAGCAGTAAAACAAACTGAAGCTGAATGTAATTCTCGTGGCTTGCATATTGTAGATAGTTTTGATCCTAATGGATGCCCATTCTTAAAATGCGAAGAAAGAGATTTTTGTCAAAGAGCTCTACCGCCAGAAGCTTATAATAAGTGTCAGAGTATAGGTGGAGAAATTGTTGTTCAAAGGGATGAAAATAGTTGTGTAATTTATTCTGATTGTTTGACTAGAGGAAATGAGAGAGATGTTTACGTTGAACCAATAGAAAGAGTTCCTGATCCAACTATATTATTAGAGGTTGCCTTAAGACTAGAACAGTTGAAGATTGAAATTAATAAATTTGCAGGCGAAGTAGGAAAAATTACAGCATATTATAATTCAATAAATTCTCCTGAAGCTGAAAGATTTGAAAGAGTTGGTCATATGTTCGGATCAATTATAGTTAAGATAGATGAAATAAGAGCCGAGATAAGAGAAAACTTAGATAGGATAACAGTTGATGATATTTTCAAAATAAAACATGATATAAGATATTTGAAGGATGTTATGTTTAAGGATATTGCTTATGTGATGCTTGGAGGCGGCGAAGACGTGAGAGATATTGAGTCTGGTGAAATAAGAGATTGTGGTAGAGATGGTAGTTGTTTTGACAGAGCATTTAGAATCTGTAAACTTGTTAGATTTGAACCAGAAGGCAGATTCGGACCAATAATAGAAATCATTGGA
>CAZPID010000121.1:1614-2543 GCA_964586885.1 uncultured archaeon
CTTGTGTAATGAAGGTTATAATGACTCCAGATAGAATGCCAGCTGATGCACCATTTATGTTTGAAGGTAATGTTGAAATGACATGTAAAATACCTAATTATGCTCTAGGAGTTGATGGCCCAGAAGATATATTGCCTTATTGTGAAGGCAAGCTTGCTGAGTTATCAAAAGGCTTTGGCGGGCCAAGAGCAGCAACAGGAGCCGGTGAATTCCCACCTCCCGAAGGTGGACCAGGTGGCTGTCAGACAATCAGAGAATGTTCACAATATTGTTATGATAACTACGATGCTTGTATTGAATGGACAAAAGACCATCCAGCTTACGGATCGCCTCCACCAAGAGAAGAATTACTAAGAGCTGCTGAAGGTGAATATCATGGATTTGTTGGTCCAGGAGGATGTTTAGGAGCTGAAGAGTGTAGAGACTATTGCAGCAATCCTGATCATTTTGAAGAATGCAGAAGATTCGCAGCAGATGAAGGTTTTGAAAGAACGCCTACAGGGCAATTTATAAGGGTGGTGAGTTAATGAATAAAATTGTAATAATAGCAATAATTGCTGTAGTAGCAGTCGTTGGAATACTGTTCGGTACAGGAATTATTAATTTGCCTCTAGCACCAGCAATTACAAGTGGTCAAGAAGCTACAAGTGCGGCAGTAAATATTAGTGCAGACTTAGGGGACATATCGTCAATACTTGAAGATTTGGACAAGAAGCTAGGTTAGAAAGTTAGGTATAGTTAATCTCACCTTATCATTTCTTTTTATTTTATCCATATTGTCCACAGTTATCCAAGCTGACATAGAGCCGAATCCCCTCTTATCCACATAGAAAGGTTCTATCTTCTTGGTATTTTTGAGAAAGATGAGGATACAATATTTTTTATCCTTGAACAATTTGAAGAATTGGGGAATCTTAGATTTGTCTAAA
>CAZPID010000122.1:0-2538 GCA_964586885.1 uncultured archaeon
GTTTTTTGATTCAATGAACGATGATATGAATACACCGCTTGCATTAACTAAGTTTTTCGATATAGTAACTGCTGTTAATAAAGCAATTGAAAGTGGTGATTTTGGTAAAGAAGATTTAGAATTTTCTAAGAATACTATAATTGAATTGGGAGATTTCTTTAAGATAATACCTGAAGTTAAAGAGGAAAAAATGCCAGAAGAAATTGAGAAGTTGATAAATGAAAGAGAGTCTTTGAGAAAAGCTGGAGATTTTGAGTCTGCAGATAAAATTAGAGAAAAGTTACAAAAAGATTTTGGCATAGTTATCGAAGACACAAAAGAAGGACTCAGATGGAAGAAAGTATAATCAATTACATCTTTTCAAGTCTATTTACCATACCCTTTACAATACCATACCCATCTCGCCAAAATTTAGGAGATTTTACATTAATTCCAACTTCATTCAAAACATCTTCCGGTTTCTTAGAACCTCCATATTCCAATATTTTTAAATAATCTTTTTTGAAAGAATTATCCTTTTTGTACATATCATAAAGTGAAAGAGTTAACAATTCACCGAAAGAATAAGAATAGCAATAGAAAGGTGTGTGGAACATATGAGGTATGTACATCCATTCTGATTTAAATTCTTCTGGCACTTTAACTGCATTACCAAAATGTTCTTTCAAAGTTGAATAATAGATTTTAGACAAATCGTCTGTAGTGGCACTATCAGCTAGTTTTTTATGTGCCAATTTCTCAAAAATAGTGAAATATGCTTGTCTCTGTATTGTAGCATACATATGACTAATTTTATCAATTAACAAATCTTTTTTTACTTGGTCGTCCTTTTCCTGTTCCATTATCTTGTCAAAAAGTACCATTTCACCAAAAGTAGAAGCAGTTTCAGCTAAAACAAGAGGTGCTTCAAAAGTTAGCATAGAATGTTTTGCTGCTGCTAGTTGATCATGAATTCCATGACCAGATTCATGTGCAGTAGTTGATACATCATTTATTTTACCTTCGTAATTAAGCAGAAGATACGGTGTAATATCAGGTGTAATACTCATACAATATGCACCTGATTGTTTACCTTTAATTTTCTGTGAATTAACATGATTTTCATCGAAAATTCTCTTGGCCAAGTCACCAAACCTTTCATCAAACTCATAAAATGTTTTTAAAACCAAATCTACAGCATACGGATAACTGAATTTTTTCTCAGACTTTTTAAGAGGAGCATAAATATGATATCTTTTCATCTTATTCATATTCAAAAGCTTTGCCTTTTTCTTAAAGAAATATTGGAAAATATTATTATTTTCTCTACAAACTGATAAAAGTGTATCAACTGCTTCATCAGAGATGTCATTTCCAATGTTTCTTGCAGATATAGGAGACTTATATTTTCTCAAATCTATTAGTTCATTCTTCCAATCAGTTACTATGTTTTTATAAATATCACCCAAAACTTTACTATGTTCATTAAATTTGCTCATAAGAGATTTATATGCTGCCTCCCTTTTCTTAGGATCTGAATCATAAACAAAGCTGAACAAAGCCTCTTGTGTAAACTCCTTAGGTTTACCTCTCTCTTTCAAAATTTTACCATCAATCACTAGTGTGTAAGTAAAACCATTTGTAACTAAATCATAATGTTTAACCCACGCAGATGCACCTGTTATGTCCTTGATGTTAATTGCCTGTTCCACTTTTAAACCAAGAGTATATTGTTTCATCTTTCTAACTTCAGTTAAATGGTATCTATAGTCTTCATTTTCAGGCATGAGTTCTTTGACACGTGAAGCAGGAAGGTTTTTCCACCAATGACTAAAGAAAATCATCTTATTATGATTATCAGTAAGAAACTTTTGAACATCATCCATAAACGCCTTTGATTTTGGTAATTGTGTATTTTCAGAAAATAGCATCTGTGCATATGAACCAATGCGTGAAGCGGTATCACTAAGTTTTTCACCAAGCTTCAAAGCTTTTACCACATCATCTTTTGTAAAATTGGGCAATTCTTTTTTGATAGACTCAAATTTTGCTACATCTTTTTTTAACTTGGTTTTAATAGCTTCAAACTTAGGTCCAGAATGTGTAGGAAGTATATGGCTTTTATCCCAATTTCTTTCTTTATATTTCATTAATTTCATCTCCTATCATAAAATAGAAAAGTAAACTTTATAAATGTATCATAGGATTATTACTATTGTTTAAAGTAATTTTGCAAAACTGATCTGTTATTCTCCAGCCAAGTATTAGTTTTTCTCAATTGATCAAAAGACTCTTCAACAGTCATCTTATACTCCACAGGATGAGCATCCATGAACTCCTTCACTTCCTTCTCGTCACTTCCTATGTAAGACTCGATGAACGAGTTGATTATTTTAATAAACAATGAACTGCTTTCTTCCTTATAACTTTCTAATTTAGTCCAGTTGTCTTTCACCCAATCTCTGAACGTTTCTCTTGCATAAGAATTCGACGATACAGAATGCAATACATACACCATATCTTGTGTCTTAACTTTGCCGTTGATAGAATCGTCCAATG
>CAZPID010000123.1:0-2485 GCA_964586885.1 uncultured archaeon
TCAGGCTGGGTTACAACTATAGTTGTGTAAGCGGTATTTACAATATCCACTTCAATCTGCCCAGCACCAACAGTTTCTATTATTATAACATCCATGCCAGCAGCATCCAAAATCTTTACAGCATCATAAGCAGCCATAGCTAAACCGCCAAGACTACCACGTGTGGCCATACTTCTTATGAAAACTCCTTTATCACTTGAAGCCTTGCTCATTCTTACTCTGTTACCCATCAACGCTCCACCAGAAAAAGGTGAGGTAGGATCAACAGCAATTATCCCAACAGTTTTACTTCTTTTCCTAAATTCAAGAGCAAGCTTGTCCACCAGCGTACTCTTACCACAGCCCGGAGGTCCAGTGATGCCTATTATATAGGCTTTTCCAGTGTGTTGAAAGATCGAATTTATTATTTTTTTTGCTTTATTTGGATCATTCTCTATCTGTGTGATCAGCTTTGCTATTGTCTTTCTATCTCCTTTCAAGAGATTCTTAATTTCATTATTCATGAAAATCAGAACAAATTAAGATTTATTTTGATAAATTATAAGGAAATCTTCCTCACATAAGACATTTAAAGATTACCATTTATAATAAAATAAGTGATTAGTATTATGAAGAAAGAAATTACGATTAGTGAAAAGAAGACTTATGAGCATTTTTCAGAAATTGCCTCAGAGTATAGAATCTTAAGAACAACTGACTTAAAGCCCATACTACATATAAAAAACCAGCTAAATAGAAAATCAAGAATCAACATAGCTGATGTTGGTTGCGGTGATGGAAGGTATTCATTAAAGCTTTTGCAATATTTTGGTGATAGGTGTTATCTTTACTGTGTTGACTCTAATGATAATATGTTAATTCACTTGAAAAATTATTTGGGTGAGAACAAGATGGAAAATTTTCGTATCATTAAAGGTGATGCAGAAAAATTACCACTTGAGGATCATTCATTGGATTGTATTGTAACGTTTAATGCCATACACCATTTTGATATTCAAAAGTTTTTAGGCGAAGCAATAAGGTCACTCAAAGATGATGGCTACTTGTTCATTTACACACGGTTAAGAAATCAAAATTCCAGAAGCATCTGGGGCAAGTACTTCCCATCATTTACTGAAGTGGAGAATCGCTTATATGAATTAGATAAATTGAAAACCCATATCCAAGAAGCAGGCATGGGGATTAATTCCATCAAAGTGTTTGTACACCATAGATCTTCCAGCTTAGGCAGGCTTGTGGAACAAGCACAAAATCATCATTATTCCACATTCAGCCTGTATAGTAATGATGCTTTTGAAGAGTCGTTAGAAGAATTTCAAAAAAATATAAAATCTAATTTTCAAGACACAGATAATATCAAGTGGCAAGATGAGAATATTCTTTTAGAGATAAGAAAATAAATATCTATTGACGGCGTAACAAAATTTGTGAATTATGAAAAAATAAATCTACTTCTTCTTGACAAGCATGCTATAATCAACTAAAGCCTTCATTGATTTAACAGCTATTTCTATAGAATCATAAACTGGAACACCTTTACTTTCCAATGCTTTGATCAGCTTCAGACTAAAGTCACTTCCATCGGAAAAACAAACAATAGGCTTGCCATAAACTTTCATGCTGTCAATAACATCAACTAAAGTAGTTTCAAGTTTAGGAACCTGGAATCCAACAACAAGAATTACACCATCATACTCATCGGATTTAAGTATGTCTTCCATTACCCTCTTGTATCTGTCAACAGTGGTATCGCCAGCCAGATCAATAGGATTGCTCAGGCTTTCCAGTTCAGTGGCATCTTTAGCTAGAATTTTTTTCAAGTTCTGAGACATCTCCGGCAGATTCAATCCAATTTTCTCTGCTTGGTCTGCTGCAAGAACACCGAACCCACCGCCATCTGTTATTACTGCAATCTTGTCACCTTTTGGCATAGGCTGTAGGAAAGCTTTAGTATAGCCTAGAAGTTCCACCCATTTTCTGGCTTCAACTAAGCCAAGCTGTTTGAATATAGAAGAATAGACTTTATACGAACCAGCCAACGATCCGGTGTGGCTTGATACAGCTTTTATACCACTCTCGCTTTTACCACCCTTTAAAATTATAATAGGCTTCCTTTTGCTAACATTTTTTACAGCATTGATAAATTTCTTACCGTCTTTTACACCTTCTATGAATGCGGCTATAATCTTTGTAGTATTATCATTTCCAAGATATTCTATCAAATCACTTTCATCAATATCAACAGCATTGCCATATGAAATGAATTTGCTTATGCCTATCTTGTGGTTGCCTAGAACGTCTAAAATAGTAGAGCCGACAGAACCTGATTGGGTGATTATACTTATTTTTCCGGTGCCGGGCATTTTCATTCTTTCTTTTGGTAAGAAAATAGAATTCAAACCACTATAGCTGTCATACACACCAATGACATTAGGCCCGATTATTCTTGTATTGGACTTTGCAATTACTTTCTTCAATTCACTTT
>CAZPID010000124.1:0-2480 GCA_964586885.1 uncultured archaeon
ATAGTACAAAATCCTTTAACCAATGTAAGTTACTCATCTTCTTTACATAACTTAAATTTTACGTTATCTCTGAATGGTGATGGAATTTTAGCAAAACAGTTAAAATTAACTTATAGTAAAACTAAAAATATTTTAGGGATTGAATGACCCAAATTACAATAAATCCAGTAAATAAGATAGCTCGAAAACTGTCGAAAGGATATAGAATAGTTTCCGGTATTAAAGAAGAAAAGACTATGATATCTGTAAAAGCACCCCAAATTCTGGTATCCGAGCAAAAAGAGGAGAAAAAACCAGAAAAGAAATTAGAAGAGGTTAAATTAGAGAGCTTGAAAATACCGGAATTCATGTTTGAAAAGAGAAAGATAAAGGCAGGGAGCCTATACGGTTCTAAGACTGATAGTGAAAAATTGTTTTTAGTCTATCCTTTGATACCCAACAATCCTTCAAAAAATGAGTCCGTGTTCGCTTACGCAAGAATATACTGGGACAATAAAACTAACAGATATTTATACAAAGTCACAGAGCCTGAGATATCGGAAAACTTGAATAGTATTATAGATAAAGTAAGAGATCTTTTGGAACAGAAGCTTGATATAGACTTTTCTAAACTTAAAAAATTTGAAGCTGAGGAGTATTTACACAAACAAATAGATGAGATGCTTTCTTATTATAATTTAAACCTTTCTAAAAATGAGAAAAAAATACTCCATTATTACATACAAAGAAACTTTATAGGGTTAGGACCAATAGAGCCCATGATGCAAGATCCAAACATAGAGGACATAAGCTGTGACGGCGTGGGAATACCTATTTTTATTTTCCATAGAAATCCAAGCCTAGGATCAGTTGTGAGCAATGTTTCTTTTAACAGTCCGCAAGAAGTGGACTCATTTATAACCCGTTTAGCACAGATTTCAGGCAAATCCATTTCTGTAGTAAACCCACTGTTAAGCGGCGCTTTACCAGATGGTTCAAGAGTTCAGGCAACATTAGCTACTGATATAGCTAGAAAAGGAAGTAATTTTACGATCAGAAAATTCACAGCCAAACCTCTTACACCAGTGCATCTTTTAAACTATAAAACATTGGATCTAAAAATTCTAGCGTATCTATGGATGGCTGTTGAATTTGGAAAGAACATACTTGTTTCTGGAGGTACTGCCAGCGGTAAGACGTCTTTGTTGAATGTATTATCACTATTTATAAGACCATCAAAGAAAATTGTTTCAATAGAAGACACAGCAGAGCTAAAGCTGCCACATCCTCATTGGGTACCTCATGTTGCACGTGTACCTATATCTACTGATAAGAAACCAGGCGAGATAGACCTATTTGATTTATTGAAGGAAAGCCTTAGACAGCGACCAGACTATATAATTGTAGGTGAAGTAAGAGGACAAGAAGCATTTGTTCTTTTCCAAGAAATGGCAATGGGTCATCCAAGCTTGGCAACAATACACTCAGAAAATCTACCCCGACTTATGGACAGACTTACCACCCCGCCAATTTCACTGCCTGCATCATTGATAGAAGTCTTAGATGTAGTTATTTTCATGGGTGCAACAAGATACAGGGAATCTCAAGTAAGAAGAGTTATGGAATTAGTTGAAATAACAGGATTTAACAGAAAGACAAACATGCCTAATTTTAATCAATTATTTAAATGGAGTGCTTTGGATGACAAATTCTCTTCTTCAAACAAAAGCTTTCTACTCAAGTCTATAGCAGAAGAGCAGGGAATAAAAGAACAAAAGATAATAGAAGAATTTGAAAGAAGGATGCTTGTTTTAGATTGGCTCAAGGAACAAAATATATCAGAATATCAGGATGTTTACAATATTTTAAGTATTTACTACACAGATCCGGAGAGAATAATTTCTGTCATAAAAGGTGAAGTTTAATGGGTGATCTTGAAAAGCTTTCTATGAGGCTTTTTTCTGATTTTGTAGATAAAATTATAATTTTTTTCCCCAACTTAAAATCCGAATTAAAAATAGCTGGTACAAAAATATCTGTTCAAGAATTTTTAGCAAAAGCAATGTTCATATCCATGCTGTCATTATTGATGGGCATGCCTATATTCTCTTTTATCATATCATTTTTTCTAAACACTTTCATTTTCGGTTTTGTAACATCAATAACATTATCCATAGCACTTTCAATAGTAACTTTCATCATTTATGTAAACTATCCTAAATCTGTAATTAGTCAAAAAGCTAAAGATATAGATGGAAGCCTGCCATTTCTTACTTTGAATTTAGCATCTATAGCAGGTTCGCGCCTTCAATTAACCCAAATATTTAAGATATTTTACAAGTTTAGTAGGGTAGGAGAGACTGGAAAACAAATAAGACAAATAAACGACGATGTGGAAGTTTTAGGTTTAGATATAAATACTGCATTAGAAAGAGCTGTTGATAGAAGTCCATCCAAAAATTTGAAAGAAATATTATATGGTATTCTTTCTATAAACAGAT
>CAZPID010000125.1:0-2477 GCA_964586885.1 uncultured archaeon
TGAGGAAGGCTACTACATTGCGCATCCGGATCTGGAAAAAGAATTTGCTTTTATGTTTGGAAGAAATGACACTTTTTATGATGATTATCCGTATATTGCTGAAACTGTATTATCTGACTTTACGAGAAGAGCTGAACCGGGGGATTTAATTTTTACTTTTAAGTACCTCTATCCGACTGCTTGGAATTATGAAATTCATAAGGGTTCAGAGAAAATTTTTGGGGAAGATCCCGAAAATAATTATTTCTGGACTCTGATAAGTATTTCAGAAAAGAGCGAGATAGAAAGGGGTTCAAAATACTTAGAGAGAGATTATATAACCTTTTTATTAATCACAATCACTATTATCTTAATAGTTATCATTCTAGTGTTAACAATCGCTTTTAAAATTCCTGATAGTCGTCAAAGGAGATAGAGATGAAAAAATTATTAGTTGGGCTATTAATTATTATTTTCATTTCATTAAATTTTAACATACCCACTGGCTCAGCATTAAGTGTTGCCGTTCATGTTCCTGAGAAGTACACAGATGTCCAAGCAGGAGATAGGTTTTATTTTGAGATTGAGATAAAGTTTCCAGAAAACCCTTTGAGGCAAGATTTGCGTTTGGAGTTTGAAATTACAAAAGATGATGAAGTGATTGCCCAATCAAAAGTTTTGAAAGCTATCGAAACACAGGCATCGTTTATAGATTTTATTGTCATTCCTGAAAGTGCTAAATCTGGGTTGCATAAAATTAATGTTAGGATTCAAGATTATGAAGATTTAAACGAAGAAGTTTCTGCAAGTTTTAATGTTATTAGTGGAAGCGAAGGTGCTCTAATACAAACACTTCTTTACATAATCATAGGTGCGGTTGTCATTACCGGATCAGTGATTATGCTGGAGGTTTATTTTGTCCATGGAAGAAAAAAAGGGTATTCAAAAGGACTAATAATTGGGATGGTTTCTTTTTTTCTAATTGTTATATATGCGTATGCTTCAATGCTTGTGACAAATTTACAATCTGATTTTGACGGAGGAACTTACGTTAATTTCTTATTGGACAATCCAGCTGTTAAGAATGGGTATAATACTGAAGATATCATTCTTGTTACTGCTGCATCGCATTTAGATGAAACCGGCGCCTTTGTTTCTAATGTCTACGAGGAAATTAAAAAGAGAGATGGTATCTTTATGGAACCCCCAGATATACCTAAACAATTGTTGGACGTTAAATTGGAGTTAGAGTATGGGATAATTTCTAGTTCTAAGGAATTAATTGCAATAATTAGCTTTGAGAACTTTGGGACTGATCCTGCAGAGGTTGATTTAGAATATGTCATTCTAAACGAACTTGGGGAAGGCGTTTACAGTGAAACTGGAAATATTACTGTGTATACGGTTAAAACAATCATTAAACAATTTGATAATTTGAAATTAGATTCTGGAAAATATAAGATTGTATTTAAGATAGAATATGGCGATAATATCAGAGATGAATTTGGACGGGACTTTGAGATTAAAGATGAAAAAATCGAATATTTTTTATACGGCTTAGTTGGAATTTTTCTTGTAATTCATGCCTTTTTCCTTATATTTATATTCAAAGCACTTAGAAAAAAGATGTATTTAAAAAATAAAGAGACTTGATGAAACGATGGAAAATGATTAAAGATCTGTCCCAATTTATAACATTGTATATTATAAAAATAGATTTGTATTATCAAAAACATATAACCAATTAGATATTACAACACACTTTCCAGCTCTTTCTTGGAAATGACGCCTTCCCTAACTATCTTCACATCATCCTTGGCCAATTCAACAACAGTAGAAGGTTTGTTATATTTACATCTACCTTGATCTAAAATAACATCAACCCTATTTCCGATTTGACTTAAAGCAGTCTTTACATCAATAGAATTTTTCTTACCAGAAATGTTTGCAGATGTAGCAATTATTGGAATTTTCACTTTTTTTAGAATCTCTAACGTAATCTTATTATCTGGTATTCTGATGCCTACTTTTTTAGAACCAAAAGTTAGTTCTTTAGGAAATTTGCATTTCATAGTTAAAACAAGAGTTAAAGGACCTGGAAGAAATTTTCTAGCTATCTTCAATGCTAATTTATTGAATTTTACATATTTCCGAGCTTGCGACAATGAGTAAAACATTATTGATAGAGGCTTATCAAACTTCCTTCCCTTAATTTTGTAAATCTTTTTTATGCATTTTTTGTCCAATGCAGAAGCAGACAGAGCATATAAAGTATCAGTAGGAAGTATGGCAATTCCCCCACTTTCTAAAACATTTGCAGCATAGTTTATAATTTTTCTATCTAAATTTCTACTGACTTTAAAAATCTTCATGAAAAACATTTGTACATTGTTTTATCTATAATGCTCTAAGCTCTTTCGGCATCCTACCAAACAGCTTTCTAAACTTTTCAGGCCATTTATCTGGATCCAACCCTTTTTGTGATAAGAATGCTACCA
>CAZPID010000126.1:0-2472 GCA_964586885.1 uncultured archaeon
TTTTATTTCATCCAAAGCCTCTGCTAATGAGATATTTTTCTTTATCTTTTCCTCTATGAAAAGGCCTATCAAATGCCCTGATTTTGTAGAGATTTCTATTCCAGGTATGAACTCCAAAGAGTTTTTTGAGAACTCTATCTTAGCCTTTTTAAGATTTTCTATAGAATTGTGATCTGTTATAGCTGATCCATCAAAATTGCTTGCTTTCAATTCTCTGATAAGATTTTTTATAGTTATATTGGAGTCTATTGATACATTTGTGTGCATATGTAAGTCTAAAATCATAATTATCTACTACAAATGAAATTACATACATCGCTTATTGTCAAATTATAATTTATATTGGTACCAATTGCATTGTTGATAGTTTCATTTATTGACGAAAGGAAATTATCAATTTCTACATTTTCTCTTAATTTACTAGATAGATCTGTGTTTACCTCAGAAAGCAACGGATTGATTTGTGTGAAATATATAGCAAAAATAAATATAGTCAAAACTGCTAAATTTAAAAAGACTCCTATGAGAATCTTCTTTTTTAGGTTCTTCATTTTTCTTGTTAATAAATAAACAAAGGCAATGAAAATTGTGGTGAGAATAATAGGAATTATTAAATTGTAGATAAAACCTGAAATCATAAACAAGAATAGAGTAAATATACCCATAACAATGAAATAACCTGCTTTACTTTCGAATATTTTGAACTTAAATTTGTAAACCTTGTATGTCAGTACATAAAATGATGACATTGCTATAATCAACAAAAATGGCATGGATACAAAGTCTGTTGTTTGGGCAAACCATCCAATAGAAAACTTTACTATTTGCATCAAAAGCATGTTTAATGTAGAAAATATTACAATCTTCTTAAGAAAGTTTGTGGAATGTAATACATTTAAGAATATCAACAGCAACATAGAAAGTAAGAATAAGCTGTTTACCAATGATGATAAAAATATTCCTGCTACTAGTAATATAACAGAGAATAAAATAAGATTTTCTTTAGGAAATATTTTGAGGAATACTGGAGATTTAGCTATTGTAACTTTTTTAATCTTAGCATATTTAGACTTTACATCCCTTTTATAGTCAACAATATCATTCAGATAATAGACAAATGTATATAAAAGTAGGAATGACAATAATCCTAATAAGAATTTGATGAAAGACAATTCGTTGAAAAAGATGTAGAAAAACACAGCGCCAAAGATGTATTGTAACGAGTTCCTAGGGATATGACCCGGGTAGAACAAATAAAACGCTTTTCTCATTCACATCAAGCCTTTGAAACATATTTCTCTATAATCGGTGAAACAGACACTTTGGAAAATCTGCTGTCTATAGTGTCCGTGGACACAACATTATTTACCCCTGCTGACTTAAATCTTTTGATACAATCGCCCACAAAAAGCCCATGGACGCACGACACTATGACTCTCTTGGCTTTCATTCTGACAAGCCTTTTGTAGGCCTCTATTATTGTGCTACCTGTGGATATCATGTCGTCCAGAAGAAGAATCGTCCTTTTTTCAACATCCTTTGACCTGGCTAAACTTACTCTTGTCTTACCTGAAAACACGTCATAACGTTTTTTGTCGAACCAGACGGCATCATCATGAACCATCAGATTCCTAGCTCCCTTGTCAGGTAGCGCCACTAAAACATCCTCACCATATTTTCTCTTTATAAAATCTTTTATGAGTGGCAAGGCATTTTCATTCCTCAATGAAAGTCCGTTTACATCATATAAGCCCTCTTTCTTGAATGTGTGGGAATTCACAGTTATTATATCTCTGACGCCCAGATTCTTGAACAGATTAAATATATGGAACGAGCTCATGGCTTCTCCATAGTTGTGTCTTTTGTCCTGTCTTGCATACGGCAGGTAGGGTGCTATCAGGGAAACTCTTTTGGCCCCCAGGTCAAAAAGTGTGTTTATTGTGAAGATCGACTCTATCAAGGAGCTGTTTTGGTGGGGGTAAAATGATTGGATATAAAAAACTTTTTTGTTTTTCACGTTTTCAGGTACTCTAATATAAATCTCATTATCAGGAAACCGCTTTACTTCTATATTAGAGGCTTTAAATTTTTTAGATAAATGCCTACCCAATATTCCACAGTTTGAGCCCACCAACACTTTGGCTTTCATTATTTACTATTTATTTATCAATTTTAATAACTGATAATTAATTATAAATAACTGGATTTGTATATGTCAGCATCAAAACATCAGGATAAGTTATGGAGTAAAGCCATTAACAAAAGTTATTACACGACACATTCTGAGAGGATAAAAAAAGTTTGTAATATTTTTGAAGTATATGATAAAAAATCCAAGATACTTGATATAGGATGCGGTGACGGCTGTATAGCTAAAAGTATAGGACGCAAAACCAAAGCTACCATGTTCGGATTAGATACATCAAGTGAACTGGTCAAAAAGGCTAGGAGTATAGGTGTGAAGGCCAGGAG
>CAZPID010000127.1:0-2468 GCA_964586885.1 uncultured archaeon
TATCTGATAATGTCATTAAAGAGGCCGATAAACAAGGAATAACATGCATTGATTTATCAAAAACCAGAGCGACAAAGCATGAATTTGAAAGTGTGGTACAAAAAAAGAATCCAAAATTTATTTTTTTAAATGGCCATGGAAATTCTAAGAGTGTTACTGGTGACGGTCGTGATGAATTCTTGTTAGAACAAAATAAAAATGAATATATTACAAAATCTAGAATAATTTATGCTCGTGCATGTAACTCTTTAAAGGAACTTGGTAAGTCATGCGTAGAGAACGGTGCTATTGCTTATATAGGATATAAAAATGCATTTATGTTTCCTACTAATGATAATAAAAGTTCTACACCACACTTGGACGATATAGCAAAACCATGTATAGAAACATCCAATATGATACCTTTATCATTGATAAAGAATCACACTGTTCAGGAGTCTATTAATAAAGCTAATCAGCAAACTGAAAAATATATCGACTTTTTAAATACTCATTATGATGTTGATAATATGCATATTATATTTTGTTTAAGGTGGAATATGCTGATGAGGGGCTTTCATGGTGAAGGCTCCGCTACCTTATTTTAATTAAATTAAAATCTTCAGTCAAAACTCTCAAAACCAATAAACTTGCCTTCTAAAATTTTTATCTATTTAGTAAAAATTATCATGTGCTTTGCGTCTGATTCAATATAGCAGTATTAGTAAATTCTCTGGTCAATGTATCTTGGTCTACAGAAAACGATACAATATAGAACCCTATGAACTTGCTGTTGCCTATCTCTACAGGTATGGATATGCTTTTGCTTGTTGTACTATTGGAGACTGTGTAGTTTACAGAAAGAGTGTAGTTTGCATCGGATGCCATGTTAAAGTCGAATGTTATATTGTGTTGTGTAGAATTGTCTGGAACATTGCTGAAAGATTTAGAAGAACTGTCAAAACTCCATACCAATGTGAGATTTTCTATCTGGCTTCCTAGGAAATTGTGCACACTAGTGTTCATTGTAATTGTACTGCTATCAGTAACATTAGGATAGTCTGACTGGACAGATATTCCTGATATTTTATTGCCTCTGTCTAATTCTGAAGACCTGACAAAATCTATAAAGTGGTTTATGTTTTCGCTTCTGTTGGACAATGAATAGCTGTTGATTAGAGCCTGTGTTATTTCTTTTTTCATATTCTGCAGTTCCAAATTATTCAGGTTTGATTCTATGTGCCTGTTGCTTTCAAGTATGTCGCCTATGTTAATGCTTATTCTCATGACTACTAAAATCGTGACTATAATTATTGCCAGTATTAAATACATCTGACCTTTCATTTATGACCACATATACAGGATAACCCTGTTTGCTGCAAAATGCGTAACATTGCCAACATCATAATATTGAACTGAAGTTATTTTCTCAGAATCTATGCTAGGCTGAACACAGGAATTCGAGCAGATGACAGTATCATAATTTACTCCTGCAGGCATAAGATTTTTCAAACTATTGTTCAAGCCTGCAGTATCGCCATTAATTATATGGGCGGCAAGCAATCCGTTTTTATCTAATGTCTCTAGTGCATTAAAACCATCATTTCTCCAGTTTACTGTTTCTAGATCAGGAAGGTTTATGTCTCTATAGGCTACGATAAAAGTTATGGCGACAATTGTTATTGCTATTATGGCTTCGAATACTCTCAACATCTTTATACCTAAATAAAATTAGTTATGGTAGCCTATTTACTTTATCTCCTGTAAACAATAATGTTGACGGTCTCTATCAATATGGTTGCATCTCTTTTCTGGATTAAAGTTGGGGGTGCTTATTGTTTCAATAATGATACATATGTTTCAAAAACGAAACAGTATAAATAGTAGTAAAGTAAAATAATATTACTGGTAAGATTTTATGGTAGAAGAACCTCAGATCACAACAATAAGCGAAAAAGGTCAAATAGTAATACCGAAGGATTTAAGAAAACATTTATCTATCAAGCCAAAAACAAAATTTTTAGTATTTGGCAGTGGAGATACTATCATAATAAAAAGACTCCAATTACCAGATGTCAGGAAAGAATGGGATGAAATATTCAGAGCAATAGATAAAAAAGGGTTGAAGATTACAGAAAAGGATGTTCAAAAAGAGATCCAAGCGTTTAGGAAGGAGAAGCGAAGTAGAAATAGAAGATGATCGGATGTTTAGGGTTGTATTGGACACTTTAACAAAATGGCTGTCCTTTTGTGATAAAGGCGGCACAAGATTAATTTAAATACTTTTATGCGACATAAAATACATTAGTTAATTATTGAATGATAGATTAGGTGATAGAATATGCAACATCAAATGATTCAACACCAAATGAAAGAACAGATTGTTATTGATAAAGAACTGGTTAAAAATATAGCTGATAGCCTAGTCGATGAGATGGCTACTAAGATGTACCAAAAGCTGATGCTGTTGAAGTTTTTACCGGAAATAA
>CAZPID010000128.1:0-2450 GCA_964586885.1 uncultured archaeon
GACCGCTGCACCCGCCCTGGCCTCCTGTTAAAATGAACCCTATCGGTATATTTCCAATGGAGATGTTGCTGAGCAAAAAGTAAGCTAGTGAAAAAATGACCGCTCCGGCTATAGCTAATGCCAATGATATTTTCCAAACTTTGGATAACAACTGCCGTAATATTCCTTTTTCCATAAAATAAATTTATCTTTCTATTAAATTACTCTTAACTCTCTTAAGCAATGGTAAAGGTATTCTCTCCAAGCTAACTGTAAAACTTATAAAGATTATTGTATATTATTAATTAAGTGGATTAAAATGGAGCGGTTTACATACACTCTAAGACCAAGAACTCATATTGGGCCTGACATGCTTGTTGAAAGCGATGCAGTTTTAGGCATCTTAAAAGATAAAGATAGATTTCCAGATTCAAGGGAAAGTATATTATCATATACTGTAAACATTCCAAAAAAGAGCATCACCATCACATTGGATGAAGAGATGGATGTAAATATCCACGAATACTTGAATCTTCATTGGGAAATATGTAAGGGAAAATATATAACAAAATACATCCACTTATTTAACTACTAGCTAAAGATTTCCTAACGTTCTTCAACAACGGCAAAGGCACCTACCTATTATTTCTTTTTCACCTTATGATAAATCCAGACTATTAGAGAAGATAAAATGTACGCATGCTAATTAACAACAAGAACATAAAATCTATGAAACCTAATATTATACCAATTTTACCAATTTTTGAAGCCCCCAAGATCATTGCCCGTCTGCCTAAAAGTATTGCAACTATCCCTGGAAATGCGTTGATTGGTATGGGAATAGCGAAACCAGTCAAAGCTACAAAAATACTAATGAGCCCATAATACATTCCCTTTCGTTTATTGTCCCGTTCAACTATGTTTTTTCGTTCAAGTTTTTTCTTGGGGATTTTAAGAAACATTTCTTCACTTTTAGTCTTTCTATCTGATAATTCAAATACGGGTGTATCACATATACTACATTTACTTGAAAATTGCGATACACTAATGCCTGTTAGACTATCAAGGTAAACGTTAGTTGCCCTCTTTTTACAAGTTGGGCAATAAAAAAATGTTTTCATAATAATTAAATAAATTTACCTTTCTATTAAATTATTCTTAACTCTCTTAAGCAACGGCAAAGGTATTAAAATGTTTTAATTTAAATTAAAAAATTCAGAATAAAGCACCCATAACAAATATTGACCAAGACCACAGTGTTATAGCAATTATTGTGCTAATTGACAACCAAACTATTTGTTTCTTGCTTCTATGACTTTTAGTCCAAGTCCTGTAATGAGAGTAACCAATCAATATAATTGAAGCAGCCAAAAGAAATGGCGTTATTGGGCGTAACAAAGTTGCTAGAAAAGCACTGCCAGCACCAAGCCAAGAAATTGAAATAGGAACTATGCAACACCATGGTAAAGCAAAAAATGAGTAAAAACTTCTTTTCTTTCCAGATTTTTCACAATGTTCACAATACGCATTATCTTTATGTTCCATAAATTATCTTACCATAGGATTATATCTTAACAGCATGTTTTGTTATTTCCATGCTGCAGCTGTTGCGTTCCTTACACCAATTCTCGCATTTTTGCGCCAATTCTTTTTCTTTGTATGCAAACCCGCATGCTTCGCATATATGAAGATATACTTCATCTTTTTTCATTTCTTTCACCATTTTTTAACCTCCTTTAAATCCACCCATTCTATATAAAGCAAAAATAATGATACCTATAGAAACTGCAAGAAATGCCCAGCTGAAGTAACTAAGGGTGACAGTTGCACTTAACGGCAGGAAAAATGCTAGGGCAGGTATGCACGCAGGGCAGGCTCCAAACAGCACGCCGACAAAAGAAGCGGATGTTCCTGCAGCCGGATTTATTTTGCATGTTTTAGATTCTCTGCTGTACATATACAGGGCAACATAGCTTCCTATAAGGACAGCCATGATGGGATAAAGGATATTAGTAGGAAATAATCCTATAAGAGTTTGAAACCATACATCCAATCCCCTCAGTGGTGCCGCTGGCCAGAGTATAACAGCAATAATAACTACAAAGCCTATCAACGCCGATTTTCTATTTGTCCATGCTTTGATAACATTCATATGTATTCCACCTCTATGGTTTCCCCGTCATTTATTTCATGATCCAGATTAGAAATTTCACCATTAACTTTGACAGTACCATTACAATACTCTCCAGATTCTGTATTCAGGCAATCACCAACATCCCACCCAAGTGTTTCAAAAAGATATTTTATTGTCACACCTTTCGCATGGACATGAACCTGCTTCCCGTCTCCACCTTCAAAGTGTACAAAAGAGCTTCTTAGCTGATAATTATCTTGAGAAAAGTCTACTTTGTTGCCGCCGATAGTTGCTGTTATGCCAGCGTGTTCATGAGCAGATCCAAGTTCCAAATCAC
>CAZPID010000129.1:0-2433 GCA_964586885.1 uncultured archaeon
ATATTGAGAAACAAACAGGAGCAAACTTGGAGTTAAATAAGAACATCGAGAAGCTAATAAAAATTCTTGTTGAAAAAGGAAGTAAGAAAAAGTAATTTTAATGGCAGGATATTTTTAAGTTTTAATTATTTTAACGCTTTTTATTCCCTGTTTAGTAACTTTATCTACTTCAATTATAATGTTTTTCAATACTATTTTTTCTCCCTTTTTAGGAATCCTTTTAAGCTTACTTTCAACAAATCCTGCAATTGTATCAAAGCGCTCTTCTTTCAGGCCCAAATGTAGAATTTTATTTACCTCTTCGATAGAAGCTTTAGCATCAACTCTAATCAGATTGTCACTTACCTTTTGAATGTAAATGCTACCTCTTTTGCTTTTATCGAAAATATCCCCTACAATTTCCTCCAATATATCTTCAACAGTTACTAAACCAGAAACATTTTCATATTCATTAACAACAATTGCCATAGGAACATGCTTACCTTCGAACTCTATAAGTAAATCATCAATTTCTTTGGATTCTGGAACAAAATATACCTTTCTCAAAATATTTTTAACTTTTACATCCAGTCTTTTATTTTTAGCATATTTTAAAACATCATCTACATCTAAAACTCCAATAATTTTATCTCTACTTCCGAAATAAACTGGGTATATGGAATAAGGTGATTTAACAACAAAGTTAATAACATCTTTCAATTTTGATTTGCCATTAACCATTTCCATACTTATCTTAGGAGTCATTATATCTGTAACCTTAGTTTTCCCGAACTCTAAAACATTATGCATCATTTCAGCAGCTTCTTTACTTAGAATTCCTTCTTCTCTTCCCATCGTGACTATTGTTCTTAACTCTTCTTCGGAAAGCTCTTTCTCCTTTTTTGAACCAAGTAATCTTGACATGCCACGCGATATTAATTCCAAAATTTTAACAACAGGCATTATGACATAAGTTAGTATCTCAAGGGGTCTAGCCATAAGAAGAGACACCCTTTCTGCATTTGTAGATGAAAAAGTTTTTGGAGTTATTTCTCCAAATACTAAAATTAAGAAAGTCATAATTCCTGTAGCAATTCCAAGGCCGCTTGAACCGAACAACCCTGTGAAAACTACAGTTGCAAAAGATGCTGCGCCAATGTTAACTAGATTGTTTCCAATTAAAATTGTTATAATTAATCTGTGGGGGTTTTGTTTTATTCGATGCAATGATTCTGACCCCCTTTTCCCTTGTTTTAGTAAAGATTTAACCTTAGCCATATTAACAGACATTAAAGCTGTCTCTGATCCCGAAAAAACAGCTGATAAGACAATTAAGATACCTAAAATCGCCAAATCAACTTCTAACATCTGGTTTTACCTATAATATAATTAGTTTTATTAATTTTTTTAAACATTAGATCCGATAAACAAAATGTTGGGTTTTTAAGTTTAACTGTGATAAATTTATTTTATGTTCGAAGGTATAAGAGAGAGAGGTGCTGGAGGGGCAATAACTACTGTAATATTTATAGTTTTTATTGCAATTGGCATTGTAGCAACTATAGGTATTATTAATGTTGCTGAAGCAGAAGCTGGTGAACCATGTAACCTAGATACCATAACTGGTGTAGATGGTTTATGTGGCGGATTTCAACTATTCGGTTTTCCTAACTCATTTCTGAACACAGGTAATTTAATCTGGTATGTAATTGTCCCTATGGTTGGAATAACTTATATTTCTTATGGTTTTCTAAGTGAATTGATGATATTTAGAAGACACAACATAAATGTCGCATTATCTATAATGTTTGCTCTGGCTACAGTTCCGCTTGGATGGTTTACAGTATTCGTATCAGTTCTTTTTGCATTGGCTGGAGTATATTCTGTTGTAGCCTTTTTTGCCATCTTTACTGTAGGAGTTTTTGCTCTTACCCGACATAAGATATACGGACTTAAGCAAAGATACAGATTTGCTGGAAAAGATATACGAGAAGCTAAAAATCTTTACAACGTATTGAAAAAGAAAAGCGGACATGAAATTCCACAAAACGAGCTAATAGCGTGGAATAATAATTTTACAAGATTTGGATCAATAATAGATGACTTATATAGAATGCGTGATGATTTGAAAGGCAATGAACTTACTACATTAAATGATCTTATGAATAAGAGACGATTTGAACTTGTAAGACCAACAGCAAGACGAATTTAAACTAATCCTTTAGAAATAATTAGAATTAACTGCCATAGCCACGTTGATCTGGATTATGAGTTAAACCAAACCAAAGGGCTAATATAATAGCAACAATAACTCCTAATGCTATAAATTCTGATAAAAAGTCAGGTATGACAAAATCATAAAACTCAAAACCAAAAGGCAATGGCATAGTAAATGCTAAGACTATAGCTACGATAGCTCCTGCTCCTATTGCTATCCATTTTTCTTTACTGTCC
>CAZPID010000130.1:0-2413 GCA_964586885.1 uncultured archaeon
TGTGTATTAGGCCTAGGACCAATAGCACTATTCAAACCATCAGCTATAGACTTGCCTTGTATCTTATCAACTACACCAATCAATCCCTTACAGCCGTTAGACAATATCACAGCATCATGATCTATAAAGTTCTGAATGGATACGTTGTCAACCTTTACAAAGCCATTTATACTCAAGTCTTTTATAGTGTCTATGCTATCTACTATGTCTACGGATAAAGACGATGGTAGAGGCTGTCTGTAAGAATAAAAATAGTTGAAGTTGAAAGCAACTGAAGCAATCAATGCAACTGATAACAATAGTATCAATACGCCAATTTTCTCGTTTTTGTTCCTTTTTCTTACTGCCATTAAAAGCTTTTTATCTCCGATGCTTTAAATAAATTAAAGGTGTGGTTGATGGAAATTGTATTGTTGGCCGAATCTAAAGATATGGCTAAAGTGAAAGACTTGCTGTTAAAAGATCCTGTTGTGTCTTTAGCTTCTATAGTCTTCAAGGATGGAAAATCTCTTGAAAAGGAAGGCTATTACATTTACGTATCCGGTCTGGAAAACCAGTGTAAAAAGGCTTTAGAGTTAACGAAAGATTTAATTAAAATTTTGGAAGGAAATGAAAAAGAAGAAATAATTAAAATTATTAAAGATGAGGAAAGTAAAGCAGTTGAAGGTTTCGGCGGAATTTTCCAATAGCACATATCCAATAAATTTTTATAGTACCTGTAATTAACATAAGATTATGGTAACGATAGAAAGCATTATACAGAGTGAGTATTTTTATTTTATCTTAATTTTAGCAATTGGTTTAATCATAATCGTTACTGTTTATCGCAAGTTTTCTCAACTGGTTCAAAAGCAAAAGTTCAGCTACACTCGCCCGCACCTTTCACGTTTTGTAAGAACGATCGTTCTTCCACTTTTTGCAATCGCATTAGTTTCATCAATTAATGTGTACATCCAAACTGAAGGACAGCTTACAACACAGGAAACTTTTGCTAAAATTCTTAACACTATCAATATTATTGTAATTGGCTATACTGTTTCTCAGCTCATTCCAATTGCGCTAAATAAGCGCGACAAATCGGGTCTTGAAAGAGAAGACTTTGACCAATGGATGTACATGCGTGGTTTCCCCGATGATGAAGGAGACTTTTTCCACAAGCTCTTCAAGTGGACTCCCCCAAAACAAGCACCAGAAGACCTGGCGGATGAAGATTTTCAAAAATATCTACATACAGAACATGGACTACAATATTTAGAACAGTTTAGAACCTCTACAGACAACCCAATTGGCAGCTACGAACATCTAGTTGATAATCCGTTTGAGGAATGGAAAAAACATGAGAGAGAAAAATATGTAAAATACTACGAGTCCTGTACAAGTGGTGAAAACCAAACAGGCCGTAAGTTAAGACCTGGAGCAATTCCTCAGGAAATCTATCCCATAGACACTTGGAGAGAACATAAAAGAATTGGGGGGCATGATCCTCTCATTCCCGGAGCAAAACCACCAGGCTATGCAAAAAAGAAAGCGCAGGAAGTTCCAAAATCTGCAAAACAGATACTTCCAGTAGGCATTTTCATAGCTACTATTCTAGGTGTTGCGGTTTGGTGGGGTGTAGATCTTGTGGTAATAGCAACGGCAACTGGTGGTTTGGCACTTGGCTTAGGGCTTGCGCTAAAAGAGACTATGGAGAACTACTTTGCCTATATTTTGATCAGAAAGGACAAAGTTGTCAAAGAGGGTGACAGGGTTCAGCTCGAGAGTGGCTATAATGGGCATGTGCACAAAATCACTCCTAGGGTAACCTACATACGACATGGACTGCGTGAGTCTTTGGCCATCATTCCAACGCGTCAGCTTGTTAGCAGCCAAATAATCAACTTCACAAAAGAGTTCAAACTTGTACCTGCTACAGTTGAAGTGGGAGTCTCTTATCTTAACAACCCAAGACAAGTAACTGCCATTTTAGTCAAAGTAGGAAAACGTACAATGAAAGAATCCTTAGATGATAAGGGAAGACACCTCGTCAGGCAAAAAAGGTGTCCATATATAGAAGAAAACAAACCCAGCTGTGGGTGTGATAAGGACCTCAACGTTGACATTGGCCAGCCGACTGTGCGATTCAACAATTTCGACGATTCATCTCTTAGTTTTTCAGTGCGAGTTTTTGCAAAATCATACGGCGAGCAGTTCAAGATAAAAAACGACATGCGACTGATAATGTACGAAGAATTCAAGAAGTACGACATTAGGATCCCGTGGCCTATCAGAACTGTTTATCAAGGCAGTGAAAAGAGAGAAGCAAGTGAGATTAGCAAACTTGATGAAGAACGTGAAAAAGTAGTGAATGAGTATTGGCCTGAAGGTATTGGACCTGGATCGGGAGAAGAGGATTAAATTCCTAGCTGAAACC
>CAZPID010000131.1:0-2394 GCA_964586885.1 uncultured archaeon
ATTGAAAGCTATCATAGCTACTATTGCTATACCTCTAAGCATGTCTAATGTTTTTATTCTCTCCATTATTTTAATTTATATTAAAAACTAATATTTTAGCAATCTTTCACAAAATATAAAAGAAGGTGTGTAGATGAGAAAAATCATCATTCTGTTACTTATATTGGCTTTTGTAATTATGGCTATACTCATAATAGATGAATCAGAAAAGGAACAGCCAAAAGTCTGGAAGCCTCAAACTAATGAAAAGATAATAATCGCGTCCAAGGTAGACTCTCCTGAAGGGGAGCTATATGTCATCAACAAAAACGGGAGTGTGACAAGACTTACCAACAATGACCGCCACGAAAACAATCCTGCCCTTTCCTTTGATGGAAAAAGGATAGCCTTCCACGCAGGAGAAATGGAGGCAGATCCTCAGACATGGGATGTATACATAATGGATTTAGAGACTATGGAAGAGATACAGTTAACTGACAACGACTATATTGATGGACACCCGGACTGGTCGCCAGACGGAAACAAAATAGTTTTTGCAGCATTCGTTGATGATAAAGGAAACCCTGCAGGAACCGCTGACGTTTATGTGATTAATGTTGATGGAACTGGATTAAAAAAACTTACAGACTCGCCTTGGGAAGATAACGACCCTGAATGGTCTCCTGACGGGACTATGATAGCATTCAAATCTAATCGTGACACGCAGGAATCAGCTAGAGAAGAGATATACGTAATGAACAGTGACGGTACCAATCAACGCAGACTATCAGTCACAGAGGGATGGGAATCGGATCATGACCCTAGTTGGAGCCCTGATAGCAAGGAGATCTCTTCTATGCGTTTTGAAGGAACCAGACCTTGGACCCATCTTATGAACCTGGATACTTTTATAAACGAAGCTGAGACCCTTTTACCCTGGAGGGCTTATAAGGTCGACCTTAACGGAAACGTTGTGCAGCTTACCAATACCACTAATATGACAACCCTTCCAATATTCTCTAATGATGGAAAAAAGATTCTCTATACAAACGTAGAGTTCATCATAGAAAACGGGAAGATCACACAGGCCATACATAGTCTGATGACCATAGACGCTGATGGGTTCAACCCTGAACAAATATTCTACGATAAGAAATTCGTTCACTCAATAAGTTATATTGACTGGTAGGAAAATGGATTAAAAAAGTGTAAAGTATGAAAGTAGATTATAGTAAATATCTGGATAAAGTTAAGTTCTGGAAAGACATAATAGAAAATGTTAAAGATTTTACCGGTACTAGTCCACCTTCTGTGTTTGTAGGTAGAATTGGTTATCCTAAATTAAATGTTGGTATACTTTCTCCTCCAAAACCTGATTTAAATGCATCAATTCTAGATTCTCCAGAAAAATGGTATAAACAAAAAGCAAGTATAGATCAGGTAATAAATTACAGAAGTCAGATGATCTATTCTAGATTTAAAACTAGTTCAATTAAACCTGTATCAACTAAATTAATCGATGTTGTACAAGAAGTAGCTATGAGTAAGAAGCAGGCAGACGTAGAAATAAAATTAAAGAAAAATCCTGAATTTAAGTTTTCCTTCAGTGAGCACTTTGCTCCAGTTGGAAACCCTGCTCCTATAGAAAAAGCTAGACTTGTAGAAAATCCGAAGGTAGATAGAAAAGTAGAACATGTAGTATCTGATACAGACTTGAAAGCACAGAATGCTGTTATAGACTTGTATAAACACATACCAGTTAGCAATATCAACAAAATATTTTCTGTCGGTCTGCTTGGTATACCTATACAAAGGAAACTTGTTCCTACTAGATGGAGCATAACCGGAGTTGATGACATACTTGGAAAATTTTTATTGGGAAACGTTAGGACTTATGACGAGTTAGACGAAGTGAGATTATTCTATAATAAATACATAGGTAATGCTTTTCACATTCTTCTGATTCCAAAACAATACCAGTTTGAATTGATTGAACTATGGGATTTAGATAAACCTTATCCTTCTGTTTCAAAAGATTATGAACCCTATTGGGGTAGGAAAGACTATGCTAAATCGACTGCTGGCGGGTTTTATGCTAGCAAATTGCCTGTACTTGAATATTTAGAAAAGATTAAAAAACAGGCAAGCATTCTTATAGTTCGTGAAGTAACACCTGAATATTTTGCTCCAGTTGGTGTATGGAAGATCAGAGAAACTGTAAGAGATGCTTTCAATAAACCATTTGAAAGATTTGGTAATTTAGATCAGGCTTTCAATAAAATAACAGAAAAGTGTATTACAAAAGACAGGTGGAAAAAGGAGAGCAAATTGTATAAAATTTTAAGAGAGCAGAAAAGCATAACAAAGTTTATTTAAATTAGCCGCCACGATAGCTAGGTATCTTTATAGACAATA
>CAZPID010000132.1:0-2390 GCA_964586885.1 uncultured archaeon
ATGTTGAAGCTGATATGGAAAGAATACCAAAACTCAGGTACGCTAGACCTCATTATATAGATGATGTAGCAGTGGATTTTCCAGATGTAACTATAGTTATTGCTCATGCTGGTAATCCTTGGGTTCATGACGCCGCAGAAGTCACTTATAAAAATCCAAATGTTTTCCTTGATTTATCTGGATGGTTTTTAGGTGAAATAGATAAGAGAAGTTCACAAGTGGCAGCACACCACTTAAAGTTTATAGTATCTTTTGCAGGCACAGATAAGATTTTATATGGCAGTGATTGGCCATTGATAAAAATGAAGTACTATTTGAAATTTGTGAAGAAAAATATAAAACTCAAGAAAAAAGAATTAGAAAAAGTAATGTATAAAAATGCATTAAAAGTTTTCTGGAAAAACTAATTAAAATGTTAGATAAATCTCCATCGATGTAGCTTGGGATAATCCTTTAGCCATCTATCTGATATATCTGTTCTGTAAATAGCATTGGGCACAATAATTTTCTTCATGTTTTGATAAGCATTTGTTTTAGCATCAAACATAGTATCGCCACGTCCAGTGACTATAAACCCATACCCAATAGAACCACCTGTAACCCAATTTCCATTCTCCATTTTTAAATCTCCAACATGAAAATGATCTTTAACCTTTTCATCTATTATAATAACAGGCAAACCTTTACCATATGTTTCAAACCCTTCTTCATAAGGGAAAGTAGGCACGCAGGTAACTATGCCAACTTGATATCCATGATCAGCTTCTATGAAATCTAAAGTTTTATCTACAAGCCCAACCATCAGATCAGTTATTCTTGTATGACCTCTTAGTGCTTCAAAAATAAGATGTATTAAAGGAAAACCAAATCTACTTGTAAACTCAAGAGGCCATATACCAGTTTCATTTATTATACAGCTTACATCTATAGTCCCAACATAACCATCTTTTTTTAAATCATCTTCAATTTTTTTTAAAGTATGTTTAAACAGTTTTAGTTTATCAAAAGTAAAAAACCCATGAGTGCCCATCTCGCCAGTCATAACACCAAGATCGCCAGTTAATAACCTTTTATTCTCAAAATTCATGTAAACTGGCATAATGAATTTTTCTCCATTAAAGAATGCAGTAACAGCAATTTCAACCCCTTCGATAACTTCTTGTAAAACAAAATTAGGTTCTCCCCACGCTGTATTCCAATTTTTATTGTAGTGATCCAAAATTTTAATTAAGTCAGTATTATCCGACATTTGCGCCATATAAAGCAAGTCTTTTTCGTCACTTGCCACGCCTTCAAACTTTATTATAAACCTTTTTTTCTGGTCTTTAAGAAATCTTTTGGCAGAAATGAAACTATTGAAGTCAAATGTTTCCGGTATTTTTACATCCATTTTTTTGAAATATTCTATACCAAATTTCCTATCTAATTCTATTTTATCGCCTAGATAACTGCCACCTATAACTTTGAACCCCTGTTCTCTAAGCTCATTTTGTCTGAAGCCAAAGAATGTATCATCAAAAATTATAATATCTGCCCAGCTCTTTTCCTTTTCCCAGTCGTCTGTTTTTTCTACAACACCATCTAAGACATCTCTTTCACTTGGCAGTTGTATAAACATTTTTACATCATTGCCTTCTTGTTTCAGTTTATATGCAATGTTTGTTCCGCAACCTGTGTTAGAAACTATCAAGAACTTGTATTTCTTTTTGTTTTCATCATTAACCATTTTAAATCTACTTTAATAATTTATAATATAATTATTTAACTTTTGTTGTAAAAAAGATTTAATTTCCAAAATATTCAAATTAATTCTTCTGGTTTAAACCACAATTTAATTTCTTTTTCTGCTTCTTCCACTGAACCAGACGCATGTACTAAATTTTCTGTTGCTCTCCCTTCTTCATTGGCTTTAGCTATAGAATCCGTGCCAAGATCACTTCTGAGCGTGCCTTTTTCAGCTTTGCTAGGATCAGTAAAACCAACTATTTTTCTAACATTTTGTACAGCATTCTCGCCTTCCAAAACCATTGCAGCCAAAGGGGAAGACATTATAAACTCTATCATCCATCCCCTCAGTTTTATACCAATTTCTTTATGATCAGCTGTTCCAAATAATTCCTTAGCTTTGCTTTCACCCCCGGCATCCAATGTTTTATTACCCATTCCAACTATTTGTTCATCAGAATCTGTATAATGTTTTTCAGCCATTCCTCTGTTTAATTTAACCATCTTCAAGCCTACAATTTTTAAACCATTTTCTTCGAACCTAGAAATAATTTTACCAACAAGATTTCTTTTCATACCATCAGGTTTAACTGCAACAAGCGTCCTTTCTTTCATGATTTTATCTTCTGGTCTAAAATATCCTTAATATCTTTAAATATGTCTTC
>CAZPID010000133.1:0-2382 GCA_964586885.1 uncultured archaeon
TAACCTTCTACAACATCATCTACATAACTATAATCACGTGTAGTGTAAGGACTCCATAATACTGGCTTCTCGCCTTTCAAAAATGATGTGACTACTTTTGGAACAAAATAATCGCCAACATGACCAGGCCCATATTGATTAAAAGCTCTTGTTATTATGACATCTATTTTATTTGTAAAAGGTTTAAGAGATAGTTCTGCAGCATATTTAGATGTAGCATATATGTCAAGTGGGTTGGGTACTACATCTTCTTTCAAAGGTAGTAAATTTATTGGTTGCTCTCCATATACGTGACATGTACTTATAAAAATAAACCTAGATACCTTCTCTAAAACAGCTGAATTAATCGCATTAAGAGCCCCTAATGTATTAATGTCGAAGGTCTTTACTGGTTCTTTAGCAGCTGTTAAAACACCTTTTACACCATGACCTAAGAAAGTTGCGAAATGAAAAACCATTTCTTGATCTTTAACAGCCTTATGCATAATTTTATCATCTCTAATGTCCCCCTCAACTACTGTAATCCTATCAATACAATTCTCAAGATTTGCTATATTTTTACTATTTCTCAATAAAACTGTTATGTTAGATCCTTTGTTAACCAAATTTTCAACTAAGTGAGAACCCGTAAATCCTGCAGCACCAGTAACCAAAATATTCTTATCTTTATAAAAATTCATAATTATCAACAGTCATTTATTTTAAAAAGTAAAGTATTTAAATTTGTTAATGTAGTAAAATTACTTCCTAGGAATACTTACATTTTCAGATATGCTACCATGATACGCGCTTCAAAAAGGATTTGGGAAAGCTGGTTAGAAGGAATTTTTCTTGAGTTCGATCGGCTACGAAATCTTTTCTTTTATGCAGAAACTCTTCAACAACTTCTGGTGTAACATCTTCCACAACAATATACGAGCCGACGGAAACAAATTTACTGTATAATTCAAGCTCTTTTAACACATAGTCTTTATCATGATCAGAGTCCAAACTGACCATAACCCTTTTTTTATCTACAATTTGTTCAATCTTTTTAACAACGCTATCAGAAATAGAACTACCGATTATTCTTATTATTCTAGGGTGACGGGGGGTGGGTTTTTTTCTTATATCAATCGTTATAACTTTACCTCTCCCCACGAAATCACAAATTGAAGCAAAAAATAAAGCAGAGCCACCCATATGAGTCCCAGTTTCAATTATAAAGTCAGGCCTAGTATTATTAATAATTTCTTGATAGATCCATAAATCTAAAGGATTTTTTATAACAGGTATACCACACCAGTAAGCTCTGGGGTTAAAAAGATGATAAAGCTTCTTAAAGTCATTGATTCTCTTAGTTTTCATGTTTGGCGGTATTATTTTTGAAAACATTTTATTCTTTTCTTGATTTGAAACTAACAATGCTTTTCTGGCAAATTGTTTTAATCCTTCATTCATTATCACTTTAATAGATTTTGTAAAAAACCAAAAATATAATTTAAGTAAACCTTTGGATCTGACTTCTTCTGTTTCTTCTAATTTGTTTCTATGTGCGACAACAAATTTCTTTTCCGCCATAATAATTACTGATTTTAAAATTATAACTATTTATTTATGTAAAATGTGATTTATGTATTTGTTCGTGATGTGTGATCACGAGTTTCTTTTAAGAATCAGATAAGACTCTGGTGCTTGCTAATGTCAGGCTTTGCAGTATATAATAAGACTTGAGACATAATTGAAAACTCCTTCGTAAGGATAATCGGATACTCGCCCGCTCTGGCAGCTTTAATCTACATAGTCTTTGCCCTCTTCTTTGCACCCTTCCTTGGAATCATATTATCCATTTACTCGTACAAATCAATCAAGAAGAATGTAAACCGATTAAAATAATTTATTATCTTAAAGAGATATTTTATTGATGGAAGTCATAATTCTCGCCGGTGGCTATGGTAAAAGGTTGCGTCCTCTCACAACAGACTTACCGAAATGCATGGTTCCTTTGAATAACAGGCCTTTGCTAGATTACCAGTTGGGGTGGCTGAAGAGATATGGTTTAGAAGAAATCATTATTTCCTGTGGATACAGATGGGAACAGATAAAAAAATACTATGGGAGCAAACTAATTTATTCGGTAGAATATGAACCGTTAGGTACTGGGGGCGCAATCAAAAAGGCTTTAGATTTTTTAGACGGTGAAGAATTTCTTCTTGTGAACTGTGATGATTTAACCGACATTAATTTGGACGAGTTTGTTAAAATCGGTAGTGACTGTATAGCATTAGCAAGGTTCCATTCGCCATTTGGCATTGTTGAAACTAAAGGTAATAAGGTTGCCAAATTTGAGCAGAAACCTCTATTACCTTATTGGGCCTGGTGCGGAGTAGCCATATTGAGTAG
>CAZPID010000134.1:0-2353 GCA_964586885.1 uncultured archaeon
AGTTATAATACATGGCATCATGTATGTGCGGTTTATGACAGGGACGCCCTTTTGGACATATACATAGATAGCATCAACAGGGGATCCACACCAATAGACAACAGGTCAGGGGACATAAGCGACCAGCCTCTTTATATTGGTTATCATGTAGAGTACTACAATGGCACAATGGATGAAGTAATTATAATAAACCGCTCCCTCTCCCCAGACGAAATTTACAACCTCTACCTCGGCGGAGTCCAGCGCCACTCGGGAGATCTTGTCGGCTGGTGGAAGTTCAACCAGAATGTAGCAAATGGAACTCTTGATAGCAGTGGGAATGGGAATACAGGAAACTTGTTTGGACCTACTTTCACATCTTCTGGCTATATTAGTGGCGCATATACTTTTGATGGGAGCAATGATTATATCGAGGTCGATTCCAATCCAACCTTAAATATGGGATTAGATAATTTCGCCCTTAGTTACCGAATCAATACTTCCGACAGTGGCTCACAGACTATATTATGGAAAAGGGATCTTGACGGAGCCTCAGGAACAAACATTGGATATTATTCTATAATAAGTTTAGGGAACCTCTCTTTTCTCTTTGGGGATTTTGGAGGATCTAATTATTTCCATATAGAAACTCTAAATACATTTGATGATAATTTATGGCACCATGTAGTTGTACAAAGAACCGGTCCTGGGAATAGTGGTGAAATTTGGGTTGATGGTATTAATCAAAGTGTGACAGACCTTTCTGTGGGTACTGCATCTGGGGATACAAACAACAATCATGACATGCTGATAGGAAGAAGAACTGATTCTTGTTGTACCGCACAATATTTCAACGGCACAATCGACAATATGAAAATCTGGAAACGCGCTTTGACTCCAGAAGAAGTAACGCACGAATATCTACAGACACAAGACAGAGAATCAATCTATGGAAGAATACACAGAATAGCATCAGCAGATGACATGCAATCCATAAGCTTCAACCTAACAGACAAGAACAACACATTTGAAGGAAGTGACTATGATATGAGAATTATTTTTGTAAACAACACAAACAAGACAATTCAAGTTCCTGGCAATGCAACACCAGATCCAGCATGCTACACATCCGCAAGTCTGAGTGACTTCTACCTCTGCTCTTATGACAACACAGAATTCTCCAAATCAAAAGCATCAGCACTGATCTACTCAGGAACAACTGCAGCCTTCACTAATTTATGCCATGATTCACAAAACAATAAATATAAATTCAACCTGACAGCCCTGGGAAATCTGCAAATAGTCATACCATTCACTAATGCAGTATGTACGGACATCGGCAATCAAGCAGATGTAATTGAACGCCAGGGCATTCCAGCTACTGTGTTCGGCGATGTCGAACTAAAAGGGGAAGCATTGCTTCAAGTAAGCCTGTCGTATGATAACATAATTCTAACCGGAGACGGCAATGAGATAGGCAAGGGAACCAACAAGATATGCATCGAGAAGACAGGCATTTCTAATAATAAGCCTGTGATTAATCTTAGGAGATGCTAATATTAGAAAAGTTTAAATATGTGAATACACATAATACAAATAGGTGATCAAATTGGTTAACATGACTTTATCTGTTCCAGAAGAGCTTTATGAAAAAATGAAGCATCATACAGAACTAAAATGGAGTGATGTTGCTAGGCAGGCTTTTGAAAAAAAACTAAAAGAAGTCGAAATCATGGAAAGTTTATTAAACAAAAGTGAACTCACGGAAGAAGATGTAGAAAGAATAGGGCATAAAATTAAAAGTGAGGTAAGAAAAAGGTTTAATAAATGAGATTGATAGTAGATACAAATAGGATAATTGCAGCTTTAATTAAAGATTCTACTAGTAGAGAAATTTTACTTTCAGATGAATTGGAATTTCTGACAGTTGGTGTCACAAAAAAGGAAATAGAAAAATATAAGTATGATATTTTAAGAAAATCTCATTTGACCGAAACTGAATTCAATCTTATATTCTCAATACTATTCAGTAGAATTTACATAGTCAGTGATGTTGTAATTGAAAGTAAAATGAATGAAGCAAAGGAAATTATGGACAATATAGATCCAGATGACACACCTTTTATAGCACTGGCTTTAGCTATAGATAATGATGGGATATGGAGCGATGATAGCCATTTTGAAAAACAAAATAAAGTAAGAGTATGGAAAACTTACGAGCTTTTGAAGATAGTGTAAATTATGCATCGAGAAGACAGGCATTTCTAATAACAAGCCTGTGGTTAATCTTAGGAGATGCTAGTTAATATCCAAATTTTCTTTCATATTTCTTATGTGGTAGCCATTCCAGAATTACAGAAATTATTTCTATTTC
>CAZPID010000135.1:0-2267 GCA_964586885.1 uncultured archaeon
CAACTCCTATGATCATTACCATCGCTATCATTACAGCAACAAGGTAAGGTGGTATGGATATTCCGCCTTTGCTCATAAGTATACTTTAGATTTTAAACTAAATTAAGATTTCGATAATTAACAACCAGGCTTTTTAATAAAACTGTGCAGTATTTTTATTTCATTTTGTAGTCACCTATACTTAAATGCTTAAATAATGTAGTCACCTAATATATGTTATGCATATAGAAGTCAGGAAAGATGGTAAAAGAAAAAAGTACTATCTTGCCCATTCGTTCAGATACGATAATAAAGTTAAAAAATTGAGATTCTATCTAGGAGTAAATTTATCTCACAAGAAGTTGATTGGAAAAAGAAAGCATGCAGAAAATATACTGAAAGAACGTATAAGAAAATACAAAGCTATAACAGATCCATTTTACACAGCTATCAAACCTGAAGAACTTAAAAGACTAAAAGATTTAAAATACGATGAAATAAAAGTCATGCATCTGACAGAAAAGGACTGGATGAAATTCACAGAAGCTTTTGCTTACGACACTAATGCTATAGAAGGCTCAACTGTCACTTTAAAAGAAGTATCAGACATACTTGAAAAAGATAAATGGCCAAAAGAAAGGACAAAATGGGAAATATCAGAAACTTATGGTGTATCTGAAGCTATAAAGTTTATAAGAAAGACTAAAGAACACATTTCAATCAAACTCGTAAAAGAGCTACATAGAATAGTCTTCAAAAATTCCAAGGAATTTGCTGGTAAGTTTAGAGAAAGGGGGGTAGAAGTTGTTGTAATGGATGCTTTAGGAAACATTGCTCATAGAGGAGCCCCGTCTGGCCAAGTCGCAAAACTTTTAAAAGAGCTGATAAATTGGTACAATAAAAACAAGAAAAAATATCCTCCATTAATTTTAGCAGTAGTTGCACATAATCATTTTGAGACTATACATCCATTCCAGGATGGTAACGGAAGGGTAGGTAGGCTTTTACTTAACAATATTCTATTAAAGCATGGTATGCCTCCTGTCAATATAGAACTCAAGTATAGATCAGAATATTATGAAGCTTTGCAAATATATCAAAAAATTAGGAATATTAGGCCAATGATAGAGCTGATTTTTAAAGAGTATAAAGTGCTGAAAAAGATTCTAGATAAGGGGTGACTACAACATTGATTACATGTAGTCACCTAACTATAGAGTTTAACTAACAATTAGCAATAGCAGGATCACAGTTAATCAGAACTTTCCATGGCAGGTTTGTTATTATAAAGTCTACTATTTGTTTGGCAAACAGAAGGAAAATTGCTAGAAAAATCAGAATTATTATACCCATTATTATCCACTTTGCCATTCCTTCGAATGCTATAACACCTTTGGATACATTCATATAAAATAAGTTTGACTTTATTTAGAATTAAAGTTCAAACAACCATGCTTGCAATCTTACCTATGGCGGAAAACCTTTCTATAACTTCCTTAGCTATTGGAGACTTGATCTCTGTTCCGATAGGCTCTCCTAGCTCGTTTACAAGAACAGCTGAATTAATGTCAAAAGAAACTCTAAGACCACTGAGGCGTCTGTATTCTTTTTTCTGACTTACTATAACTGCATCCACTATAGTTTTTCTAATCTTTACATTGCCTTCTTTAACGCTTGCTCTTATCATGTCTGCTACTCCGGCAGCAGGTATTCTTCTTTTCACGCCTTTATAACCTTTAACAGAAATTACTCCAAGTATTTTTGCTCCACTGTTGTCTACACATTTTATCCAACTACTACATTTATTGATCTTGTTATTCTTGCTCTAATTGCTTTCATTTCTTTTCACCTTAAATTTTTTTATTTATCTTTTTCAATTAATTCTATTGAAGGATTTTCATCTCCAATTCTTATTATCTTTTCCTCTTCCTCTAACATTTCTATTGCTATTTTATCAAGAAAATTATTATAATTTTTTGCATCTACTAGGGCATCAGGATTTTTATTTCTTGAATCTAGTATATTATTAAATAATTTTTCTTTGTAAGCATCTATTCCATATATATCTTTTTTATTATACGGTATAATTATAGAATCGTTTATCCATGGTTCTCTTTTTATTAAATTTTCATCTTCTAATGATTCTATTGCACGTTGCTTGTCAGTGCTTGTTCCCCATTTAGATACATGTAAATACGGCTCATTTTTTAACGTTTTTAATATCTCATCTTTATGTTTTTGTATCATCATAGTCTCGTCTATAAGACTTTTATTTTCATCATAATCGT
>CAZPID010000136.1:0-2253 GCA_964586885.1 uncultured archaeon
TTGTAACTCAGCCTGAAACTGGGGATATTGTTCAGACTATGAAAGCAGGCTTGATGGAGATTGGTGATATTTTAGTTGTTAACAAGCATGATGTAGCTGGTGCTGATAAGACTGTAGGTGATTTGGAAGAACTGGTAAGCTTGAGTAAAAGCAATGCTTGGAAGCCAAAAATTGTGAAAACTGTGGCCACAGAAGGCAAGGGTGTAAATGATTTGATCAAAGCTATAGAGGAACACAGAAGATATCTTCATCTGGAAAAAAAGATGATAGACAAAAGGAAATCCATTGCTGTAAATGAGATAGCAAGAATTTTTGAGGAGAAATCCAGGAAGAGAATTTTAAAGAAGTTAAAGGATAAGAAGTTTGAAAATATTATTAAACAGATTGTGGATAGGAAGATTAGTACGTATAAAGCTGTAGAAAAATTAACAGGTAGATGATATGGGGAAAAAGATTAGAATCTTACTTTCGAAAGTTGGATTGGATGCCCATGATAGAGGTATTAGAGTTTTAGAAAAAGCTTTTCGTGATGCTGGAATGGAGGTTATAGTCAACCCTTTCGGCCAGAGACCTGAATATATAGTTAAGACTGCTATTGAAGAGGATGTTAATGTTATCGGTATAAGCATCCATTCTGCTACTCATAATGAATACTTGCCAGAGATTGTAAAACTTTTGAAAAATGAGAAGTCAGATATTCCTGTTATTGTAGGTGGTATAATTCCTGAGGAGGATGTTGGTAATTTGAAAAAGGCTGGTGTCAAGGAGATTTTCAAGCCTGGGGAGAGTTTGGATAGAATTATTGAATTTATAAGAAATTTGAAGAAATATTAGGGATTTGAATTTATAATTATGAAAAACTTGGCCATATACGATAGCAAATGTTATTATTGTAGCTTAATGACAAATTTTGTAAAGAAGTTTGATAAAGAAAATAAAATATTATACCTTCCTTATGAAACTAATTTAGGCAAAAGCATTCTAAATAAACAATTCGGAGATGAAATTGGATTTACTCTTTATTTATTCGAACCTCAAGAAAAAAGAGTCTATTGGGGGGATTATGCTACTTCAAGAATTTTAGAAATTATTAATTTTCCAGGTATTATTACTTGGGCATTTCCAAAAATCTATCCAACATTAGTAAAAACTGTTTCTTATGTTATCAAAAGACACAGTAAAGTTTGCCCACCAGAAGAAGGTGTATGTAAATTTGTAAGGACTTCTGAAGGTGAATTTGCTGAAATTACAGATGAAGTATGGAATGAGATTTCTAAGATAGTGTAATAAAAAATGTTGTAAATATTTGAATTTTTTTTATTGGACATTGTCCGACAACAGGGTTTTTTAAAACTCTCTTATTCTACACCTTGATATCTACCATAAACTTTCACCAAGGCTTCAACAACCTCATTCAAAGTAGCATAAGATTTTGATGCTTCTATAATAGCAGGCATTACATTCTTATCTTCTCTTGCATCAGATTCCAGAACTTCCAGTTTTTCCTTAATCAGCTTCCCATCTCTAGATTTCTTCAGTTTCTTTAACCTAGCCAACTGTAATTTCTTTACTTTATCTTTGATAACTAGAATTGGCAGTTTGGATTTTTCCTTTTCTGTAAAGCAATTGACACCGACCTTCTTAATTAATCCTTGATTTAATTTTCTTTCATATTCGTAAGCTGAATGTCTAATCTGTTGTTGTATCCAACCTTTCTCTGTAGCAGCAATTGCTCCGCCTAGCTTTTCAATCTCTTTCATTATTTTTACAGCTTGCTCTTCAACTTTATTTGTAAGCCATTCAACATGATATGAGCCGCCCAATGGATCTACCACCCTGGCTGCGCCAGACTCATAAGCGATTATTTGCTGTGTACGTAGAGCAGTCTTGACAGCCTCCTCTGTTGGTAGAGCATGCACTTCGTCCTTGGAGTTTGTATGTAAGCTCTGTGTTCCGCCTAGCACAGCTGCTAATGCTTGGAGAGTTACTCTTATTACATTATTTTCCGGCTGTTGTTCAGTCAGACTATGACCGGATGTCTGTGTGTGAAATCTGAGTTTAAGTGAATCTTCTTTTTTTGCTCCTCTTTTTTCCATTTCGTTTGACCAAATTCTTCTAGCTGCCCTGAATTTAGCTAACTCTTCAAAAAAATCATCAGTTGAATTGAAAAAGAAACTTAGCCTGTGAGCAAAATCATCAAGCTTCATTCCACGTTTCAAACATTCATCAACATACGCAAGCCCGTTTGCTAGA
>CAZPID010000137.1:0-2252 GCA_964586885.1 uncultured archaeon
AGCTGCCTGCTAAGATTTTTATTCTTAAGGTCAAAATCAGAAGAAATGCCTTTTGACCGCAAAACATCGGCCATTTCCACAACTCTTTCTCTCATATCATCATTTACAGATGCAACATAAACTTTAGGTACTTGCGTTAGATCTTTAGGCATAAGTTCATTTCTCTCCAAAGATATCATCAACCTTTCCATACCGCCAGCAATACCTACAGCAGGATGACCTTTTCCATATAATTCACTAAGATTATCAAATCTTCCACCAGCCCATATTGAACCTACATCTTCATTACCTTTATCATAACATTCGAAAACATTCCCTGTATAGTATCCTATGCCCCTCACTATGCTCATATCAATCACACAATGTTTTATCCTGTTTCTCTCTTGTAGTATGTAGATAAGCTTTGTCAATTCAGCTAGACCTTCCTTTACTTTGTCATTATGTGGCAAAGATTCTTTAACATCCTTTATTATTGTAGATGGTCTGCCAACATTTTCTATAAATTTCATTATTTTTGAAACCTGTCTGTCATCCAAGTTGTATTTCTTAAACTCTTTTTTAAGGTCAGCTTCCGACAGCTTTCTTTTCTTGTCTATTACACGCATAACATTTTCTAATTTAAGACTTTCATAAACTCCAGCAGACTCTAGGAAGCCTTCTATGAGCTTTCTGTTACTGATACGTACTTCAAAATCTTTTAGTCCGAAAGCCTCAAGGATATCCATACTTAGCATAATAGTTTCAGCATCAGCTTCTCCACCAGAACTTCCATATATTTCAACATTCCACTGATAGAAACTTCTATATCTGGCAAATTGAGGCTCGTCATATCGCCACATATTAGATATACAAGCAATCTTCATAGGCTCAGGCATATTAGCATCAGAAGCAACCATCCGCGTCAAGCCAACAGTAAGATCAAACCTTAAACCTACATCTCTATTACCCTTATCTTTAAACCAGTAAATCTCATTTCTGATGTCTTCTCCAGCTTTAGTTTCTAATGTTTTCAGATTTTCAATCGCTGAAGGTTCTACTAGCTGGAAACCATATCTATTTAGAACATTTTTTATTTTATCATTTATCCAAAGTCTTATAGCCATTTCTTTTGAGTCTATATCCTTCATTCCACGTGGTAGATTTGTGGCCATATATTTAGTTTATAGTTTTCTAATGAAATAACTATTCTCCAAATGCTCCGCCATGTTTATTATCATTACAGTTACATTCTGTTAATGGTTGATTGTGTTTTGAGCAATCTTCAGCTTGACAATTTACAGGCTGATCTGCAACACCTTTACAGCCACCAGTACAAATATAGTGTACCATATTTTCACCTCTTTGATAAATATTTATTTATTCAATCTTTTAATTAAACTTCATTCACTTGCAACATAGTCGGAATATTCTTTATGAGTATCTAGAAAGTGTTTAACATACGGACAGCTAGGAATTACTTTCAAATCCTTTTCCTTAGTAAACTTTAAAGCCTCTAGTACCAACTCTTTGGCAATTCCTTTACCTCTATCTTCAGTTGGTGTGAATGTATGATACATGTCAATTTTATTACCGTTAATTCTGTAAGTAAGCTCTGCTTCACCGTGATCTGTCTTAATGTAAAACCTTCCGTCAGTATGCTCTATCTTCATATATTTAATTTAGTATTTTAATCTCATTAAAGTTCTCACTGAAAGTTAGTATAAGTCGAGTTGGGATGCGCCCAGAGTGAACTATGGTTAAGTTGTGCATGTCCCAGTATAACTATCCTATCGTCTACGCTTCCTATTTTCCACACGCCCTTCTATCCAACCGGAAATACCAAATGCAAATGAAAGGAAGAAGATAATAATTCCTGGAATTGCATAAGACATTGCTTTGATAGTTGTTGCTGTATAAAGCTGTGCTGATAATTGAGCCTCTTCAACTTCTCCTTTTAGTTGAGCAGAAAACATAGAAGCCGACATCGTTGTAGCTTGAGAGTTCCATGTCAAACCCATCCACATAAGAAAAGTTCCTAGTAACATAAGAATAAAATAGAATGTATACCATTGACTGCTTCTCATATCAATCTACACCTTCGACTAAACACGATACTAATTTATCTAATGAGTCCTTATGCGAGAGCTCAAGGAATTTATCTTTGGGTACACTGAAGTATTTCCCGTGGAGAACAGAAGAGAAAAGACGACCTACTTCACAGGCTTTGGACAGAGAGATCCAGTACCATTTCTTGAAACGTTTTGCCTTATCAG
>CAZPID010000138.1:0-2248 GCA_964586885.1 uncultured archaeon
GTTGGAGATAGGCTAGAAAATATTTTTGTTGGAATACGAGATTTCCCTACTGAGAAGATTTACCTGTTGACTCCAAAGGAAATGAAAGAGGAAGCTGAAAAGGCTGAAAAAGATCTTAAGAAATTCAAGGTTCCTGTTAATATTGTAGAACTTTCGGGAAACATATATGAAGACATATTCAAAGCGGTAAATCAAATAAAAGAAGCAGAGAAGAATAAAAATATTCTAATTAATGTATCAACAGGAGATAGAAATACTCAATGTGCTGCCACCTCTGCAGCTTTTGTAAATGGAATAAAAGCATTTCATGTAGATGGTAAGCAATCTCTTATGCTTCCTGTATTAAAATTCTCTTACTATAAGCTCCTGACAGATAAGAAGATGTCGATATTGAAAACTTTATTAGATGAAAAGAGTTGTTGCTCAAGTCTAGAAGAGTTAAGTAAAAGAACTAAAATGTCTCTTCCACTTATAAGTTATCACATAAATGGTAATAGAAAATCAGAAGGATTAGATTCGATGGGTTTGGTAGAATTAGAAGAACATTCAGGAAAAATTAATATAAAATTGAGCGTGTTGGGTAAACTTTTGATGAGTGGTTATGTTGAATCTCCAAAAGAATAATTTATAAATTGTAAACTTCAATAATAAAATGATTATTAGGTGAATGAAAATGGATGTAAAAGTATATACAACTCCGACCTGTATGTGGTGTGCAAAGACAAAAGTATTTCTCAAAGAGCATAAAATACATTTCAAAGAACTGAACGTTGTAAAAGATCAAAAGGCGGCAGAAGAAGCTGTGGAAAAATCGGGACAGATGGGAGTTCCTGTTATAGATATAGATGGTAGTATAGTAGTCGGATTCGATGAAGATAAATTAAAAAAACTATTAAAAATCGCTTAATTAAATACTATTCATGAAAATATCCTTCTTCTTTACTAAACCCGGAAGTAATTATTTTAACACCATGTGAAGTTCCTAACCTAGTAGCACCTGCTTTCAAGAATTCTAGTGCCTGATTAAAACTTCTTATACCACCGGATGCTTTTATACCAATCTTATTTCCAACTACACTTTTCATTATTTTTATATGTTTCAATTCGGCAGGGCCTTTCAAACCAACTGCAGTCTTGACAAAACTAGCACCTGCTTTCAAAACTAATTGTGTTGCTTTTCTTACTTCACTATCTGTAAGCTCGGGCGATTCTATAATTACCTTTACTGGTTTTCCTCTAGCTGCCTTTACAACAGCTTTTATGTCTTTTACAACTAAATTATGATCCCTTGCCTTGAAAGCTGGTCTGTTCATCACCATATCAAACTCATCAACAAAATCAAAAGCTTCCTTTACTTCAATTATTTTTGCTTTTGTATGTTGAATACCAAAAGGAAATCCCATAACACCAACCACATTAACTTTAGATTTACCAATTAATTTTCTAGCTAGTTTTAAATAATAAGGCAAGACTACAACTGAACAAAAAGAATATTTTTTTGCTTCGTTACATAATTTCTTTATATCCTTTGGTGTAGAATTTGGATTAACATTTGTATGATCTATATACTTGGCTATGGTTTTTGGATTATTTTTAAGTTCAGTTAAATTAGCAGTTTTTATAGCTTCTTTCTTGATTTTCATAAGTAAAATTAATGAACTTACTTAGTTAAAAAACACAAAGGTAATAACGTTAATAAAACGAACGGGTAAAAAATATTTATGGACTACTCAATTTTGTCAGGCGTATATGAAAAACTAGAATCGGTTCCTTCCAAGTTAAAGAAAACAGAGATATTAGCACATTTGCTCAAAAAAACTCCTGACAAAGAACTAGAAAAAATGATTTTATTATTACAGGGAAGAGTTTTTCCTATTTATTCTGAACATGAACTAGGTATAGCTTCACAGATGATGATTAAAGCTATTTCAAAATCAACTGGATTAAATGCTAATGCTGTAGTAAATTTGTTTAAAAAAACGGGCGACCTTGGTCTTACAGTAGAAAAGGCTGTAAAGTCAAAAAAGCAGGCTACATTACATAAGAAAAAACTTACACTAGATTTTATGTTTGGTAATCTAAGGAAATTATCGACAATAACTGGAAAAGGCTCACAAGGCATAAAACTGAGTTTAATTTCAGAATTGATAGTATCATCAACGCCAAAAGATGCAAAATACATTGTACGTACAATACTTCAAGAACTCAGAGTGGGTGTGGCAGAAGGGCATATAAGAGATTCTATTGT
>CAZPID010000139.1:0-2235 GCA_964586885.1 uncultured archaeon
ATATATACGAGCCTGTAATCTCTAACGTGAACGCCAGCTCAATCACTTCATCCGAAGCAGTTATAACATGGATAACAGATGAACCGGCCAACTCAACTGTTTATTATGGGACAGATGATACCACATCTTTGAGTTCAAGCTCACCAACATCAACAACCTCCCACTCAATAACATTAAGCAATCTGCCTTCGAGTACGTTGCATTATTATAACGTGAGCAGCTGCGACGCTGCTGGGAATTGCAATAGTTCCGTGCAATTTAATTTTACAACGTTGCCTTTTACCAGCATTATATTTGACACTGTAGGAGGTTGTAATTATTATTGGATATGCACAAATTGGCAACCTTCGACATGCCCAGAAAGCGGAATGCAAACAAGGACTTGCATCAACAACGGAACATGTAAAGGAATATATGGAAAACCAAATGAAACGCAGGCATGTGTATCACAGGTGGAAGAACCGTCACTGCCAGCACAATTATTTGATATAAGTATTGAATTAGAAGATCCAGTTGTTGAAGACATTAATAAATTGGTTTTAAGAATTGTGTTTGAAAGTTTTGGAATTGAACCCACTCCGGTTAATCTTACATTTACAATTCTGGATAATTTGGGAAATGAAATTTATCGTGAAGAAGATTACATTGTTGTTGAAACTGAAAAAGTTGTAACAAAGACATTTGAGAGTTTGGTATTGCCTGAAGGAAGATATATTCTAGTCTTAACTACATTATACAATGTTGATGTTGTAGATGAATTCAGGCAGAAGTTTGAAATTAGAGAGGAGAAACCAGAAGAAAGCAGAACATTAATTGTTTTAACTGCTTTGCTGCTCGTTGCAGTTATTGCTGCATATTCCATTCATTTAAAAATAAGAAATCGCAGGAAACGGTACCATTATAAAAAAAGAAAAAGGCATAAAATAAAAAAAGGCATAAAATAAAGAATCTCTAAAAACATGGGAATAAGTTGAAATACTGTTCAATTTATTGATTCAAATATTACAATCACTAATTTACTTATTGTAATGAGTGAGAAATTGGAAAGAGTAATGATTTTCATTGATGGTAACAATTTTTATCATAGCGTTCATGCAAATCAAAAGTATCCGTAAAATCAATAGACGTGTCCTATCATCCTTTAAACTTTAACCAAAATCTCCTTTTCGATTTCTTTGTCAGCAAGCACTGATGATAATTTTAAATCTAATTCTATCAATATCTTAACTTTTGGGTTGTCTTTATTTAATTTATACATTTCAGCTCTTCCTATGTTCCTGCTTTTAGTAATAATTTGATTTTTAATCAATTTACTCCAGATGTCTTCAATTGTAACTCTTGATATTCCTACTTCGTCTGCAACTTGGCTTTTTGAATAGTCGAAACTATCAAACGTTAAAAAGAAGTCCAATACCCTAACCATAGGGGAATCTCCAAAAGTATTTACAAAGGCACTTTTCATTTCTTTCATTTTACACCACGTAATAATTAATTCTATAAAAGCTCTATAAATTCATCTAAGGTTAAACCGCTTTGTCTAATTATAGATCTTAGTGTTCCCTTTGCTATTTCTCTGTGATTTGGAACTGTTAACCTTCTATACGGATATTCTTTTTGTCTCAAGATAATGTGGCTTCCAGTTTGATGATCTACTTCGTAACCAAGTTTTAACATAGCTTTAACTACTTTTACACTAGAAACTATGGGTAATTTAGACACTGACCTCTACCGTTTCTTCTTCTATAGAAAGAGGTATAGGCTCATTGTGTTTTTTTAAACTAAATAGATAGCCTTCAATAGCATCCCTAATATTAACTAAAGCATCTTCTCTAGTTTTGCCTTGAGAAATACAACCAGGTAATTCTGGGACTTCTGTTATATAAACTCCATCTTCATCCTGTTTGACAAATATTCTAAATTGCATATAATTTAATAGAAGTAAAACACTTATAAATGTTCTTTAAATTCATAGCTTACTCTTCTTTTCCAGCTTTTCTACAAGACTAATCTTTATATAAATAATCTAGGAAAAGTTATTTAGAGGTTATGCAATATGCCAAGTGAATTCGAAGAAGCGGTTGTTAAAAGACTTACCAAGCTCATAAAAACAACTGAAGATATACATGGAATAGTAAATGGTTTAGATGAATTGAACAGGAATATCGAGAAGCAAAATCAAAATATTGAGAAACAAACAGGAGCAAACTTGGAGTTAAATAAGAACATCGAGAAGCT
>CAZPID010000140.1:0-2229 GCA_964586885.1 uncultured archaeon
ATAGAATCTTGGAGTAAGCCGACGCTTGAATTTAATGATTAATCATGCAAACTTTCAAAAACTGCCAAGAATTTTCCTGAAGTCATAGATTACAACTAGCCAGCCAATACAGCGGAACCGATTTTTCACCATAGACAATATTTGTAATACTTGATATTACATTTAAATATTAGAATTGTAATATTATATATTACAAACTTTGTTGTAATGTTACAAAGTTTGTTGGGTTTGGTAGTGAATGTGATTAATCATTGGGATTTTGAGCGATAAGAATGTTTGCAACAACTGCAAGGGCTGATGTGAATAAGATATGAAGGAAAATGGCAACTTCAATCTAGGTAATCTTGCTTATTTAATATTAGAGAGGAGAAACCGAAAGAAATCAGAACATTAATTATTTTGATTGCAGTTATTTTAGCTGGATTTGGTTTCTTTGTTGCATGGCGTGTTTTGAAAAAGCGTAAGCATAAGTAAAAACTAGGCACAAGTTAAAAAAGATCAAAATATCCAAGAGGACTAAAAAGAAACGAGGGGGAGAAGTGATAAAATGAAGTTGGGGATAAAAATCTTATTGGCCATTATTTTAACAATAATTATAAATATAAGTGGGATATTTTATTTTTATTTAATTTCAAGTCAATTCTTAGAACAACAAACTATACTTCATTTAAATACCGCAGCAGAGTCTAGAGCCAGGCACATCGAAACATTTTTAGAAGAACAAAAAGAGAAAGCCATTGTCATTGCAGATACTGATAGTTATGAAGATTTTCTCTTTAGTGAAGTAAGAGATAAAAGTGATGTAAAGGGAGTAATTGAAGAATTAACGGAAATTTTAGAAGCTAATGATGATTTTATTGAGCTATTCTTGTTGGATAAAGAAGGCATTGTTATTGCTTCTACTAATGAAGAACATATTGGTAAGAGCGATCAAACCTATGCTTTTAAAGTAGAAGAGGAAGAAGAAACAGCTAAAGCAAAAATTAGTGGAGTCCATTATTCAGCTTTTACAAAAAAAAATGTCCTTGATGTTTCAGCCTCTGTTGTAAAAGATAACTTTGGTTTTGTTGGAACACTTGTTATGGAAACTAAATTAGAGGAATTAGCTGAAATAACAACAGATAGAACAGGTTTAGGAGAATCAGGAGAGATTTATATCATTAATAAAGATGGTCTCCTCATTACTCCCTCAAGATTTTTAGGGGGAAATGCAGGTGTTTTAACTCAAAAGGTTGATACCGGAAACTCTGAGGAATGTTTAGAAGATATTAAAGAATACTCTGATCCAGAATCAGAAAAAGTAGAAAAACACATAGAGAAAATTGTATTTTATGCAGATTATAGAGGTGAAAACGTTCTAGGAACTCACGCATATGTTGGAAACAAGTGGTGTGTACTAGCTGAAATAGATGAATCGGAAGTATTGGGGGCTCCTAGAATTGAATTGCTAAAAGTTTCACTATTTATTATAATTGCTCCAGTTCTTTCCTTAGGCTTGTTTGGATTCTTTTTAAATAAACATCTGAAAGGGTTGGCAAATGGTAAAAAGAAATAAATTTTTTAGCAAAGGATTTTTGGTTGGTTTAATTATAATAGTTTTTTTAATCTTCTTCTGGTTTTTATCAACAGAAGCTTTTCGCGACTTGGACGAACGCTTACAGATTCGGAGTGCTAATACAGCTGACATTATTGATCAAAGAATAGATAGGCTTTTCTTTGAAATAAACAGTTTTCCAAGATTTGTAGGAAACGATCTCTTGTTTTTAACTAAACTATCTAGTTTAAGGAATGTAATAGATTCTATTGAAAATGAGACCGTGGCTGATAAAATAAAAAATCTGGAAAACGATTTTTTAGGATTCTTGAAGGAAAGTACGGCTAATTATCAACTAGTGTATATTGATGAGAACGGTAATGAGATAGTTAAAGCTGAATTCGACGGCAATAATTATAAAGTCGCCTCGCAAGATAAACTTCAAAACAAAAAAGAAGAAGATTATTTTTATAGGACAGTTAGCCTTAGCGAAGGAGAAGTATACATTACACGTCTAGGTTTGAATGTTAAAAATGGGGAGATAGAAAATAGGGGGACATCTGAGAATCCGAAATATGTCCCTGTTATGGGAGCTGCTATGCCTGTTTTTGATGAAATGAGTGTATTAAAGGGAGTCGTTTTCCAAAATATTTATGCCAATTACTTTTTAGATGACATTAGAGAATTTCAACGAC
>CAZPID010000141.1:0-2206 GCA_964586885.1 uncultured archaeon
TATAGTCAAAACCAAGCCCGTTACATTCCCCTTTGTTTAAGAATCCCCAGCAATCAAAAATAATACAATTTGGATTATGTTTTGCTATACCTTTTATTGTTTTATGTATATCCTTAAATTCTGGATGGTTTGTTGCTAAAATTATCGCATCGACATCTTGTAAAACATCTTCCAGTTTGCTTGTACTTTCTATATACGGATCATGGACATTTACAGTTGCATTCTCATTATTTAAGAGTTCAACTATTTTTACAGACGGCGAATAGCGTGTATCATCAAGCCCCGCCTTAAAAGCAAGTCCCAAAACAGCTATCTTAGACTCATATATTTTCTTCCCTTTCTTCTCCAATCGATTTTTCAACTGGTTTACAATATAGCTTGGTATAGATTCGTTCAAACGCCAAGCCATCAGTATAAAGTCTGGAAAGTTCAAGTCATGAGTCAAGTAGTGGCCATCTTTGCTTAAACACGGACCTCCTGTAAGACCGGGCACTGGCAAGCCACCTCTCGGATAACCTTCGTTAAGTATCTTTATAATTTCATGTGCATCTTCGCCATGCCTCTCAGCCAGCAGGGCAAACTCATTAGCCAAGGCAAAATTGACATATCTGTAAACATTTGTAAATAATTTTGCAAGCTCTGCAGATTTTGGAGTAGTTTTAAATATCTTTTTATTTGGGTTTATTTTCTTAAACAAAATTTCAACTACCTCTTCGCTTGTCGTATCAAGGTCGCCAACTATTTCATGAAGACTTTTTATTTCTTCAAAAGCCTTACCTTCAAGTATTCTCTCTGGACAGACAGCCAGACCGAACTCTTTTCCAGCCTTCAAACCACTCGACTTCTCAAGGAAAGGCTTCATAAAATTTTCCAGAATCCCAGGCGATGATGTAGATCTCATGATAATTAACTTCCCTTTTATAGAAACTTTTGATAAGCCATCTAAAGCCGAGCGTAATTGAGAATAGTCCGGATGTCCATGTGAAGTCAAGGGAGTGCCCACTGTTATAATTATAATATCACTTTTTTCTAAACCACCTTTAACATCATTCGTAGGCGAGAATTTTTTAATAGAGAGGTATTTTTCAATATCTTTCTCATGGAAAGGCTTTTCTCCCCTTTTAATTTTTTCTACATATTCTTTGTTCGTATCTATTCCTATTACCTTTACCCCACAACTAGCGAAAGTTAAACCCAGAGGCAGGCCTACACGTCCTATACCCAAAATTCCTAATGTAAAGTCATTTTTCTTTACCTTTTCAAGTAATTCCTTAATTATGAACACCACTTAATTTTTACATAAATAGCTTTAAATATCAAACTCCCAATTCTTCTTTTATCTTTATTGCTATTTCAACACCCGCTTCTTTTATGGACTCATGAGTGGATGCTGCTATATGGGGCGTAAGAATCAGATTGCTGTTCGTTTTAACATATTCGACAAGCTTAAGATCTTCGCCTTCTATAGGCTCACTAGCAAAAACGTCAAGAGCAGCACCTGAAATTTTCCCTTCCTTCAGGGCTTTCAATAAAGCATTAGTATCAATAATTTTCCCCCTAGCCACGTTTATAATCTTAGCCCCACCTTTCATCATTTCGAATTGCCTGTCGCTTATCATGTTTTCAGTCTCTTTAGTCAACATCGCATGTATAGTTATAATATCTGATGTTTTCAGCACATTTTCAAGTGATGTTAGTTTTATATCATCTGATTTAGCATAAGGATCAAAGGCGATTACATCCATACCAAACACTTTAGCATACTCTACTACTTTTCTACCAATTCTACCAAGGCCTATTATTCCCAATACTTTACCTTCTAAAACATTGCCGAAGAATTTATGCCTTTCCCAGCCACCTTGCTTTAAGTGTTCATGCGCCCACGGAATTCTTCTACATAAAGTTAAAATCATAGCAAATGCATGCTCAGCAGTAGATACAGTATGCGCACCATGAAGGTTTATAACCTTTATTCCTTTTTTCTTTGCGTAATCAACATCAATATGGTTTGTGCCAGTGGTTACGGATGCAATTAATTTCAGTCTCTCGGCTCTGTCTAAAATTTCTTTATCAATAACAGACTCTATTCTTACAATTAATACATCAACATCTTCTATTTTATTTAACAGCTCTTTTCTAGACATCCTCTTCAATTCAACATCACCCACCCCTTTGAGTATGTTAACTGAATCTTCACGGAAGTATT
>CAZPID010000142.1:0-2190 GCA_964586885.1 uncultured archaeon
TCTATGGGAAAAGATAAAAGATATACAAAAATTGTGCGGTGCAATACTTTCACCTTCTGACTGCAGTCTTGTTCTTACAGGCGTAAAGACTTTGAAACAAAGAATGGAAACCCATTGTGACAATGCAGAAAAGATTGCAGAATATCTAAGCAGTAATCCTAAAGTAAAGAAAGTTATTTACCCTGGCTTGGAAAGCCATCCACAACATGAACTTGCAAAAAGACAGATGAAACGATATGGAGGCATGATTAGCTTTGAATTGGAAAGCTTGAAATCTGTTGAAACATTTTTTAATAGTTTAAAGCTATTTTCTAATGCCGTTAGTCTCGGCGCTGTAGAATCTCTTATAGAAAATCCATATACATTGAGTCATGTACATCTGCCAGAAAAGTGGAAGAAAAAGATTGGTATTAGTGACAAGCTTTTTAGAATATCTGTTGGAATAGAAGACGTAGAAGATCTTATAGAAGATTTAAAAAATGCATTTAAAAAGTTATAACAATTTTTAGCAATAGTGATTTATCTTCTTCTAATAGCTTTACTTTTCTTAACTTTTTTATTTCTTCTTATATTCAATGATATATTTTTCCTAGCTACGTACTCTTTACCCAATACAGAGCTTACTACCATACCTATAGCTGCAGATACGACAGAAACTATAATTACTGAAAGGAAAACTGCATACTGTACACCTATAGGCTGATATGCAACTATCGGCATCAAAGTCATGAATACTAAAATTAGTGTTATAAAATAAAACCCAGATACTGGTATTAGCCTTATTAGTTTTTCATGCATAATTAAATCTATGCATTTATTATAATTTAAATATTTCTGTCAACCGAGATTATTTATTTTATATGGTATTTCGTATAATAGCTATTATTTTGCTAATTGCAGTTGTCTTTGCATCGATAATTTGGTTTTTAGATACGTATCAATACTGGCCAAAAATATCTATAAGTAGAAATGCTTCTTATGAAGATGTAGTGGAAAAATCATTACCAGGTTCTGACATATCTGACATCCATCCCAATGTTACAAGTTACATCCCTCTTTTATTTGAAAATATAAGGTTTGGCCAGATGCCTGTGAAATTTTACTTAGATTTGGCCAGTTCTGAAAGCGTACCTTGGTTCACTGATGCTAACATAAAAAATGTAATAGAAGCCTTTGAAACTTGGGAAAATGCAAGTAACAAAATTTCCTTCGAGAGAACATTTGATGAAATTGAAGCAGACGTACTTGTAAAATGGACTACTAATCTTAATGCAACTAACACTACTAGAGTAGTAGGAGAAGGCGGGCCAAAGTTGCTTATAGATACAGGACTTTTTAACATGACAATTAAAGCAACAATGAATATGTTGCCGACAAGAGTAAAATGCGTTGATGTAAATAGGGCTGTGCACGAATTGGGCCATGTTCTAGGGTTTGATCATACTTCAGATCCTTCTGATATTATGTATCCTTATGAAAGCTGTTCAAGAAAAATAAATCAAAATGAAATAGATTCATTGGAAAACATGTATGCTCTAGATGCTAAGCCGCAGCTTCACATGTACAACGTTTCCGTGTCTGTTAATTATGGCTATCTTGATGTGGATTTCAATGTAAAAAATATTGGACTTTTAAATTCACCTAAAACAGAGGCAGCTTTATTAGTTGATGGAAAAGAAGTTGCCAAAATTAACATAAACATACTTGAACCTGGTAGCGGATTTTCCCAACATGTTAAAAACGCTAAAATAATCTATGGCAGCGGAAATCTGGATGTTGTAATAGATCCAGAAAGTAAGATTGATATGTGGTATAGAAATTTAACTTATGTTAACGTTAGTTTAGCATAAACCATTTTATCTGGCAGCAATAGCTTTAAATTTTGTAAATTAAGTTTTAATTGTGTTGATTGAAGAAAGGCATAAAAAGATACTTGGAGATAGCTTTGAATATATTTTTAATCCTAGCATATGGTCTGTTAGGGTTAATACACTAAAAACATCCGTCAAAGAAATTTTCAGCAGGCTAGAGCAAAAAGATTATGAAATAGAACAAATGCCATGGGTTAAAGAATCCTTTTGGGTAAATACTAATGAAATTTTAAGCAAAAGCTTGGAGCACTTGCTTGGATATTTTTTCCTTCAAAACGGTTCAAGCATGATACCGCCTCTTGTGTTGAATCCTTCAAAG
>CAZPID010000143.1:0-2185 GCA_964586885.1 uncultured archaeon
TGCTTAATCTTTGAAGTAGTCTTCTTATTCCCCTAGTTGCTTGGCCTTGTGATGATATAATTATACAATTAAGCTTGTCCCATACACGATCTTCATGAAGTCTTTCCCATTCAGCCGCCTTTTCCAGATAAATTATAAACTTTGCGTTCATTTTTTTGAAAACTATATCTTCAACATTACTTGGAATTGACCAACCGCCGCTACCAAGCTTGGACCAGTCTATCGTATCTCCCTTGTCTTTAATTACAACCTTGCCTGCAACGGAACCGAGCTTGTTAGCATTTATATTTAGCATTTCACGCGGCGAGTTTGCTATAAGTTCTAAATCTTCTATTGACTGGTTTGATTCCGTTTGATCATCAACTACATTTATATCTGTACCAGGTATAGTTCTTTTCATTCTGTAAAATGTTTCTCTAAGGCTAAGATGCTTGCCAACATCCAATAGATCTTTACTTACTGATGCTGCCTCAACTGTTTGTACGAATTTCTTGACATGGCCTACATTAAAAAAATATCTCTTAGAAAATGATTTACCAAGCTCTATCATCTTTGTATGAGGATTAAATTTAACGTTTGACAACGAACGTATAGGTACATCTAAAGTAGGGTTCTTTTTTTGTTCTATCTGTTTAACTAGATTTTCACCCAGTTGAATCAGTTTTTTCTTCGTTTCCTCTATCTTCTTTTCCTTCTTTTTCTTTGTCTTCTTGTCCATCTAATTCACCTTTTTTAATTATTTTATTCAAATTATGAATAATTTTCTTTATTTCTTCATTAGTAAGCTTTGACAAATCTTCAGCTAAAATTGGTATATAGTGACTGAAAAGCTCTTTTCTCATCTGAGCCTCGTGCCTCTTCGCCTTTCTTCTGACATAAATTGCAAGCTTTCTTCCAGCTTCTTGCAAAGCAAGCTTTATTTCTTTTAGAATTTCAGGATAGTTTGCTATTGCCTGCTTTCCTTCTGATGTAAATGGAACCCATACGGATGCGAAGTGTATCATTATCACCAATGGTCCTGATGGAAAAGAGCCTGAAGGATGTTTGAAGCCATATCTTCTAAAATCAACTCCTCTAACAGCTTCTGACGTAACACAGTCCGATTGATGATAAATCAATGGTACTTTGTTTGCAAATCTAAATAATTGCGCAGTTTGATCTGTAGGAAGGGTTCCTCCATAGCCCATTGATACCTCAACTAAAAATGGATTTCCTCTATAAACACTTGGCGGCCTTGTAACAGCAATGACATATTCAGCCCCTGTATCTTTTTTTAACCCTTCTTCTAAAATATTTTCTCTCAAAGGCGACAGACAATCTGTAGGCGGCGCTACAAGCTTCGTAGTTTGTATAGCTTTATAAAGCTTGTCAGATTCCTCATGTGAAAGTTCCTGTGGCTTTTGGCTTTTTTCTATCTTTGCAGCTTTAAGAATACGCAACGCAGAGCTTCTTCCAACTCTTGAAAAATCTCCTGTAAGAAAACCTAAAAAATTTCTAGCTTTGGTTGCATGCAGCATTCTTCTAAGAACTCCAACTTCTACACCATAGGGATGAGGTTTTATTTCCTTTGGATTTTTTGGAAGCTCGTCAACCAGTTTTTTATAAACCACCTTACCGTTAGGCCCGTTGAAAGTTATACGTGCATATGGATTTGCCATGTGAGTTTGTTTAATGTACTCTGGTATTGACTGCCTGCCTTCAACATACCTGCCGTCCAGCTCCATTTCTATTTTTAAGCCGTGCCATTTATCTGGATTGTCTAGAATTTCATGTTTAAGTATATGAGGTTCGTTTTTTGTCACATTGATCATTAAATCAAACACATGTATTTTTTTACCAGTGCTTGTGGTTATTTTAACTGGCCTGCCTGTAGTAAGCTGTGAATAAAGGACAGCTCCATGACCGCCTAAACCTTGAATACCGCGTGATTGTCGAAGACGATAAAACTTGCTACCGTAAAGCAATTTACCAAAAGCATAGGGTACTTTATTCTCTGTAATACCAGGACCATTGTCCTTAATCATAACCTTGAATCTATCTTCAGACATCTGCTTTATTGTAATTTTTATATCAGGAAATATTCCAGCTTCATTTGTAGCATCAAGAGAATTATCCAAAAATTCTTTCACTACAGTTATTAACGCTTTAGTCAGATTTTCATATCCAAGCAAATGCCAGTTTTTTT
>CAZPID010000144.1:0-2143 GCA_964586885.1 uncultured archaeon
TTGTGTCAACAATAGTTCCTTCCATTACAAGACCACATTTACTACAAACAATTTCTCCTCTACTTGGATCTTCTGTAAAATCAGTTCCTTTACAATCTGAACATGTTCTACCAAAACCACCCTTTTTATCAGACTTAACCTTTTTCGTCTTTTTTACTTTTTTCTTCGGCATTTTATCACTTCCAAGTAACGCTATAAAAGTAATATTTATAAATGTAATTGTACCGAAAGGTATTTAAATTTAACGGTTGACTGAAATCGCCAATATAATCAGCTCAATTTATGCTATAATTTAGAAGCAATAAGCACCAGCTGATATTTAAAGTTTAATATTTTAATTAAAACTATGGGAAGTCTAAAAGATACTTTTGAAAAGTTAGAAAATGATTTGCTAAACGAACCTGATAGGAACGAGCTAAGGAAAGCTTACAACAGACTGGATAAAGTATTAGTTCATCAAAAGATGACATTGATTTGCTTGAAAAAAATTATAGAAGACAATTATATCAATACGAATGTTGAGTTGCTATTAAATAAGATCCCAACATTAACTTGCGATATTTTTGGAAAAAGTGAAAAAGGCAAGAGATCTACTATTATTGAAATTGAGACAGGGTATTATTTAGATTCTAATAATGATATCACAGTGAATAATTTTCATAACTACCAAGATCTACCAAGAATAGATGCTAAGATAAGCAGATATTCTCATTATGCTGATGAGTTCGGATTAGGTGTACTTAAGAAACATTCAAAGACGTATGATTCACAGCACGCTGATATTGTTAAGAGGAAAACTCTATTAAAAATATCAAGGGCTTTTACATTACCGCCTTATGAAAGAAATAAAGATGAAATAGATAAGATCAAAGAAAAACTAGATAAAAGTTATAAAAGACCTAAGATAGAAAGAAATTTAATAGAAAATGCAAAAATAGATTTTGTTTATGTTGTTGATTTGGATAATTGTGATGCTCAAAAAATTTATTTAAATCAACTTTAATGTTTCATATCATCATAAATATTATCTATGTCAGAAGTTTGGTTTTATACTCTTATTAGTGTATTCCTAGTTAGCGTCATCTCATTTATAGGATTACTGACATTTTCCATAAAAATAGAAAAAATGAAAAAAATACTCCTTTACTTGGTAAGTTTTGCAGCAGGCGGACTTTTTGGAGATGCTTTCATCCATCTGTTACCAGAAGCAGTTCAACAATCCGGCTTCACCTTAACTATTTCTTTATACGTAATTTCAGGAATTGCTTCATTCTTTGTTTTAGAAAAAATACTACGATGGCACCACTATCATTTACCACATACAAAAAGACAAGTACACCCTTTCGCATTAATGAATTTGATAGAAGATGGTGCACATAACTTTATCGATGGTTTGATAATTGGAGCAAGTTATTTAGTAAACTTACCTGTTGGTATAGCTACTACTATAGCAGTCATCCTACATGAAATTCCACAGGAAATAGGAGATTTTGGTGTATTATTACAAGGAGGATTTACTAGAAGAAAAGCACTATTTTTCAACTTTCTCACAGCACTAGCAGCGGTAATCGGAGCAGTCATTGCTTTATCTGTAAGTTTTTACGTAGGAAATTTGACAGTTTTCTTAATACCTTTTGCAGTAGGAGGATTTATCTATGTAGCAGGATCTGATCTGATTCCAGAACTGCATAAAGAGACCAGGATTAAAAGATCTTTATTACAATTTGTAGCTTTCATAGCAGGAATAATGATAATGTTATTATTGTTAGGGTTAGGATAAACTATTAGCCATTTTTAAACCTGAAACAAAACCTATGATAGCACCATAAACTTCTCCTTCAAACTTATTCTTAGCAATTATATATTTTGATACTTCAGACCATTCAGCTTGTGAGTGGTATAACGTTTCATCAAGAAAATGATGTGCCCAATCACTAATAGGACCTAAAACATGTTCTCCAGCTATATCACCAAGATAATACCCTAAAGCTCCCAATCCTATTGGTGCTAATGTATAAGCTAAAACTGTTTTAACATTTCCCATAAGGAATCAGTCTACGCTCATTCTTTTTCCCAATGATATGTTGTTAAAAGAACCATCTTTATACTCATTACCATACTCAGCTATTTTACAAATATTAGA
>CAZPID010000145.1:0-2137 GCA_964586885.1 uncultured archaeon
ACATATAGGAAACTCTAGAATGGTAATATTGAATGATGAATATGTTAAAAAATATGATGGGAAATTATTTCTTGTTTTTGATGACACTATAGGCTCTGAAGAAAAGCCGATTATGTTAGAATCTTATGATATGATAAAAGAGTCTTTAGATTGGCTTGGAGTAAAGGTAGATAAAGTTTTGTACAAATCAAATAGAATTGAAATATTTTATAAATATGCTGAAGATCTAATTGAAAAAGATTCGGCATATGTATGTTTATGTGATTCAGAAACTTTGAGGAATTTGAGGAAAAGGAGTGAAGAATGTGCTCATAGAAACAATTCAGTTAAAGTCAATAAAGATTTATGGAATCAAATAATGAATGGCAAGTTTAAAGAAGGGGAGGCTACTTTAAGAATAAAGACTGATATCAAGCATCCTAACCCCGCATTTAGAGACAGAGTATTGTTCAGAATATCTTATAGAAAACATCCTAAAGTTGGCGAAAAATATAAAGTATGGCCAATGCTTGAATTCTCTTGGGCAATAGACGATCATTTGCTTGGTGTAACTCATATAATTCGTGGTAAAGATCTTGTTATAGAAGATATGATGGAAGAATTTATTTGGGAAAAATTTGGTTGGAAAAAATCTAATTTTATACATTATGGGATGATGAATGTTGAAGAAGCAAAGCTTAGCAAAACTGAGGCAAGGAAAAATATAGAAAAGGGTATTTACTCTGGATGGGATGATCCAAGAACATGGAGCTTACAATCACTTAAGAGGCGTGGTATACAACCCAAAGCAGTAAGAAAATTTATTTTGAACATGGGATTAAGTCTAGCTGATGTTAATGTCCCTGCAGAAATTTTATATGCTGAAAACAGGAAGATTATAGATCCATTAGCTAAACGTTATTTTGCTGTCATAAATCCGATAAAGATAAAATTGGAAAATCCCCCAAAAATAAATGACATAGAAGTTAACCTACATCCAGAATTTCCCGAAAAAGGCAAAAGAAAGATTCCTATAGATTTCGATGAAATATACATAGAAAAGGATGATTATCAAAAGTTTGAAGATAAAGATGTTTCATTAATGTATCTACTTACGATGAATATGTGCGCAAATGCTAAATTTGTATCTAAAGAAATACCTTTTGAGATTCCAAAAATACACTGGGTGTCTAAAAAAAATATAAAAATAAAAATTATTATGCCAGATGGGTCTATTAAAAAAGCTTTAGCCGAACCTTCTATTAATGATGTTAAAACTGATGAATTGATACAATTCTTAAGAATAGGATTTGCCAGATGTGACAAGAAAAATGTATTTTATTTTTCACACAAATAGCTGATTCTTATTTTCTATACGGAAGCTTACCCTTAGTTTTCGAGAATATAAAGATCAAAGAAAGCACTACTATAACTATAATCATTACTATAACAACTAGTATTATACCAAATGTATTTTCTCCTGGTAATTTCAAATCTTCAGAATTTTTTTGAATTGGTAAAGTAGACTGGTTGTCTTGCGATTGTGTAATTTGAGTTCCTTCTTGAAACGGCTGTGAAGGAGGTTGTTGTTCTGGTGGAGTTGATTCTTCTGTTGATTGTCCTGTAGATGGTTCTGTAACGTTTTCAGATGGCTCTTCTGATGGTTGTTGTGATGTCTGTTGTGGATCTACAGTTAAAGAAATTGTTTCAATGTAAAATGCTTTAAAATACAAATCACTGCTATCAGCTATATCACATTTAACAGTATGCTCTCCAATCCTGTCAGGTATGTAATCAAAAGAATATTCACCACTATCATCTGTATGACCCCCTGCTATTTGTAAACTATCATCGTAGGCTTTTACCAGGTAATTTTTTATAGGCGTAGACGTGTTGGAATTAAATACATTACATTTTATCCTTATGGCATCGCCAAAAGTTATGTATGTGGAATTCAGATAAATGTCGGAAGTAGAAAATCCCCAAACAGTTATTATCCACGTTTCTGATGAAGGACTGTAATCAGGATCACCTAAACAATGACCCAAGACATTAAACTTACCTGTGTTATTTGGCTTGACCTCCCCAATCCAATATAAAGGTGAAGGTAGTGCTGTTTGACTTCCAGATAAAGAGGAGTCTAATTGAACTTCGCAAC
>CAZPID010000146.1:0-2133 GCA_964586885.1 uncultured archaeon
AGTAATATCCTTGAGCATAGCTTTCCTTATATTCGGTTTTCCTGTAATAACTGGCTCAGGCAGCATCCTTTTTAATGTAACTACATTCTTTACTCAGGCAGCAGTTTTTGCGTTAGTGTTCTTGGTAGCTTTCCTGATAGCAGGCATGTTTTATCCAAATATGACAGAAACTCTTTCAAAAGTATTTACTCACAGAAGCACGCTGTATGCTATGTTGGCATTGGGCTTTGTACTGTTTCTTACCAGTGGTTTGGTTCAGGTAATATTGCAAGGTTTTTCTGGCGCACCTGAAGGGTCAATAGGAGCCGATGCACCTGCTGTACCGCAAAATATTTTATTATTTGTCGCAGGCATATTTATATTTATAATGATGATAGTTATTGCATCTGCAACCGTAAGGAGCAGTGGGTAATTATGGCAACACCTTTTGACTTAGTTATAAATAATCTAATAGACCTGGGATTTTTCCAATTCATATTACCATTTATGATAACTTCTGCTATTTTTTATGGACTTTTAAGAAAGGGTAAACTTTTCGGTGAGCCTGATAAAAACGTAGGTGTAAATGCAGTAATATCTTTAGGTGCAGCTTTCTTAGTATGGGCATCTCCTATAATTATTGGCATAGACATTACAGCAGACCTTGCCCTGTTCTTTGTACAAGGAGTAAGCGCAATGTTAATAATATCAATTGCAGCAATGATAGCTACAATGTTCTTTGGGGAAGATTTGCCCAAGCAGTTAAAGGATAGATTCCATGGTCAAACTGTTTGGTGGGTAATTTTAATTGCAGCCTTTATGATAGGTGCAGGCATGTTCTTCTCAAGCGGGTTAATAAACATTTTCATACCAGAAGGATCTGCGCCTATAGGAGGAAGTTATGATATACAATCGATGGTAATAACTATAGCTGTACTTGCAGTATTCCTGATAATAATTGTTGTTATTGCAAGATAGTGGTATAAGGCCGTTTTTATATGAAAGCTATAGTATCCGACTTTGATGATACGTTGTTCTTTACTGATGATTGTATAAAACTAGCCAGCAAAGACATAGTTAAAAAAGAATTATCGCGTAAAGAAGTTAGAAAGTTAAACAAAGACTTGAAAACCAAAATCTACAAGCATGCGTATTCAAAACATAGCGACCTTCTTAAACCTAATTTAGAACTAATTAGTCTTTACAAACAGTATTTAGAATCCAAATGGCAAATGATAATTTTGAGTGCAAGAGGAGAAGGTCTATTAAAATATACAGAAAGTAGCTTGAAAAAGCACAAAATACCATACAATGAAGTTATCCTTAGAAAAGATGTTAGTGGAAAGGACGAGGAATGGAAGAATGATATGCTGAGAAAGCTGTCAGAAAAATATGATGAAATACTGTATTTCGATGACAAGAAAGAAAACTTAGACTACATAAGGGAAAGATTGAATAAAGACAACGTTAAATGTATTCTTGTAGAAAAAACCAACTTTACTTATTGTCCATAAATTTAACAGAGTTAAGCATTTAAATCTGTATCAGTTCAATTATTAATTAAGAGGCTGATTATATGGTAGCCGAGACAATAGCCGATTTGATTATTCAGTTCAAAGAGTTTGGCATATTCGATTTCTATCTTCCATTCATGATAATGTTCGGTATTCTTTATTCAATACTTGCAAGAAGCAAGATTTTTGGAGACGCTTGAGGAAAAGATAAAGCAGCCAAAACTGCCAAAATGGTCAATCTAATAGTTTCACTTGGTGCAGCCGCCTATATAGTAGCATATACGCCAGCAGGAATAAGCCTGTCATCTTTCTTTGCTAATTTCTTCGGGCAAACCTTTGTAGTTATAATGACGTTTATCGGAGTTATAATGTTATTCTATGTTGTAGGCGCAGGTGTATTTGGAAAGGACAAAATTGAAATAAAAAATACAAAAGCTATCGCTGCCATAATTACATTATTCTTACTCATAGGTGTGGCAATATTCTTTTCAAGTGGTGGAGCTGCATTCTTCCCAGGATTATCTTTTGGTCAATTCCCATCTATACCAATATTTATATTTCCGAACATAGGATTATCAACAATAGATTTGTCCATAATCTTTCTAGTGGTAGTTACAGGATTGATAATTTGGTGGATTGG
>CAZPID010000147.1:0-2130 GCA_964586885.1 uncultured archaeon
TTTCTTCTACAGAAGAATTGGACGGCGAGAGCTTTAACTCTCACCTAATTACATCTATGCCGAGTGTTTTGCTGATTTCTTTTACAACTGGTCTCTCAAAGCTTACAGGGCCTACAATATACGGAGATTTTACTCCCGTGATTATTGTTATTACCTGCAATTTTCCTTTGAATTCAGGAATTATTCTTGCTCCCCAATAGACCTGTGCTGCTGGGTCAAGATGCTTAGCTACAGACTCACCAATTGTATTTACTTCATCCAATCTTAGGTCAGTACCACCGGTTATGTGTATTAAAGCACCTGTTGCTCCGTTATAGTCTACTTCCAACAGAGGATTTTCCAATGCTTTTGTAATAGCATCATTTGCTCTATCACTGCTGTTAGATTCGCCTACGCCGATTGCTGCAACGCCACCTGAATGCATCAACGCCTTTACGTCTGCATAGTCCAGGTTAACCAAGCTTGGTAGTGTTATGGTTTCTGTTATGCCTTTTACCATGCTTGCTACCAGTTCATCTGCTACTGAAAAGGCTTGCTGTATTGTCAGATTACCTGCGTACTTTAGTAATTTGTCGTTTTCTATTACTATTGCGGTGTCGCATACCTGTCTGAGGCTTGCTAAACCGTCTTCCGCCTTGCCTTGCCTAGAACCTTCTAGCTTGAAAGGCATAGTTACGACAGCTATTACTATAGCTCCCATTGCTTTCCCAATCTCACATACCACAGGAATGCTACCAGTGCCTGTTCCTTTACCTAGACCTGCTATAGCAAATACTAGGTCAGATTCATCCATTACTTCTTTTATCTCATTTCTTGACTCTTCTGCGGCTTTTTTACCGACTTCTGGATAACCACCGGCACCAAGACCACGTGTTAGCTCTTTTCCTATTAGGATCTTTTTATCAGCTTTACCTACTGCTAGATGTTTCGCATCTGTGTTTATTGATACCGTAAATGCTCCGTCTATTCCCATTTCTGTCAGTCTTGTTACTGTGTTTTGGCCCGCGCCTCCGCAGCCAACCACTGTTATTTTAGCCCTTTTTACAGCAAAACCGAACTCTTGCTCGGCTAATTTGTAATAATCTACATTACTGTAAGTGGCTCCTGATGTACTTTCTAGTTTAAATCTTTGCATAGGAGCTTCGTCACTCCAAGTCTTCCCTACGGCATTCTTAATTATTGATTCCATTTTATTTACACCTCTTATATATATTTTGTTATATATGTTGCTGTATCGAAAACCTTTTATATAGCCTTCGATAACCTACTTTTAAGAAAATAGTAATTACTTATGGGTTATAATACCTAAAAGAAGAAACTAATCGACAATTATTTCTTTGTATTAGGTTTTTATAATGATTATTATGTTCTATAGTATATTTTATAGTATATAGATTAGTCATAATTTACGAAATTTCATGTACATTTAATGAATTTTTCGAATCAAGATGAACAGCATACTTGCTTTCTTCAAAATTAAAAACATACAACGTATCCTTTTCCATATTGTTGCAGTCTATAGTGAAGCCAGTCACTTTATCTCCTTGTTTTATATAGTTTAACACGCTGTCTTCTGCATTTTCGACTCCTTTTAGATTATATTTTTTCATTATACTTGATACATTATAATCTTTCATGATTTACACTAATCTTCTATTAATAGCAATCTTTAAATATCTTACTTTAGTACCATTTTTAATAAAAATACCCAAAAACTTCAAACTAAGCTTTCCTTTTCAAAATATTTCCTCAAGAATACAGCAAATCCTTCATCTTTTTTAAGAATCTTTGCTATAGGCGCTACATCTGAAAATATTCTAAAGCCCTTATCAAGCTTTTCGGCAATATAATTGGGCACACCTTTAGATTTTAGAGTTTTAACATCATTTTTCAAGCTGTCAACCAGCTTGTCCCTGGCTGTCAAAAACCTTCTTTGTACTTCTACAGCCCATTCATTATTTTCAATGAAAGGACCACCTAGAGCTTCTTTACTATATTTTTCTAAAAACCTTTTAGCATCACTATAATCAAACACACTTGGGCCGATCTTTTTTTGAACATTTGACAGCTTTGGAAACTCCATTTCAAACAAAACTACGGCCAAATCTTTATCATTTGTGTAAACATCCT
>CAZPID010000148.1:0-2103 GCA_964586885.1 uncultured archaeon
GAAGAAAGTTATAGCCTTCAATATATCTGGATATGGCTTTCTTGATCTGAATAGTTACAAAGAAGTTTTGAAGTTATAATTATTATGGACGAAAAAGGAATACTGAAAACTATAGAAACATTTGCTAAAAAACTACCTAAGTTTCCTGACGGCAGGATTGATTATTCTAACTCTAATACAGCACCAGTTATAACAGTTTTCATAAAGTATGAAGATAGGATTCTTCTGCTTAAACGAAGCGATAAAGTTAGTACATACCGTGGTAAATGGAATACAGTTGCGGGTTATCTAGATGAAGTAAAACCTATCGGCGAAAAAATTTTAGAAGAACTTAATGAAGAAGTAGGAATTAGTGAAAGCGAAATTCTAACAATTCATCCAGGAAAATCTTACAAATACAAAGATACTGCTATAAATAAAACTTGGCTTGTTAATCCCATTCTTATCAAATTAAAACATAGGCCAGAAATAAGATTGGATTGGGAGCATACAGAATTCAAATGGATAAAGCCAGAAGAACTAAAAAATTATGATACAACTCCTAAACTCGAGAAGAGTTTGAAGAATGCATTTGATTAATCTTTTTTACTAAATTAAATTTATGAATAATCAAGAATTGAATGAAAGAAAGAAACAATTAATAGAAAATCTGATAAGATTGAATGCGCTTAAAACATCTAAAATCATAGAGGCTTTTAGAAAAATCTCAAGACACAAGTTTGTTACCAAAAAATATATAGATTCAGCTTATGAAGACATGGCTCTGCCTACAATTAAAGGTTCTACTATTTCCCAGCCTTACACTGTAGCCTTTATGCTAGAAAAACTGCAGCCAAAAAAAGGAGAAAATATTTTAGAAATAGGCGCAGGCAGCGGATGGCAGGCATGTTTATTATCTTACTGTGTCGGTGAAAAAGGAAATGTGGTTACAATCGAGATTGATAAGGAAGTTGCAGATTTTGCCAAGGAAAATATAAATAAATTGAAACGTGAAAACATAGAGTTAGTTTACGGTGATGGTTCTGTAGGATATGAAAATGAAGCACCTTACGATAAAATTATTTATACAGCGGCCGTTCCAAAAATCCCAGAAACTATTTTTAAACAGCTGAAAGTTGGGGGTAGGATAGTTGCACCTATTGACAGTACGTTTGAACAAGTTATGACTATAATTGACAAGGTTTCTAAAAATAAGTTTGAGGAAAAGCGTTTGGAATCATTTTTATTCGTTCCTTTATTGGGCAAACATGGCTGGAAATAGAAATGTTAACGAAGAGTATTTAAAGTTAACTATATTTCTATAATTTATGAGAGAAAAAAATGGTACTTTATACGTCGAGCCAGAATACATGCCGATAAAACAAAAAAGTCATCTATGCATGCCAACTTCGATCCAATGGATATTTATACGCCATGGTAAATATTTTGATCAGGAGGAGTTGGCCGAATATTGTAATTCTTTTGTGCCGTCAACATATAGAAGTCACATCAAAAACACAAAACTATTTAAATATAAAGGATATAATGGCACCCTTTTTGGGGATGCTTATAACGGTCTGGTCAAGCTGATAAAGAAAAAACGCATGGTATTTGAAGCGAAAATTTACAGACCGCCGATAGAAGAATTGGAAAAGTTTGTAATAGCCAACATAAAATATAACATAGACATGATAGTAGGATTCGACAAAGAACCAGTGTATCATAAGAAGAAGAAATCAAAAACCACAAGAGGACATTGCTGTGTAATCTCTGCAATCAACACCAACACTAAAAATATCCAATTAGGGGACCCTAGTCGTTGTACATTCCAGTGGGTAAAGCTCAAAGATTTGGAAGAAGGTTTATTTTATAATGGTGTACAAAGAGGAATTATAACAATAGAAAATAATAAATAATAAAAACTTTACTTCAGCAATTTTATTATTTCATTCAAACCCATTTTCTTTTCTACTTTTTCATACATGAACTTCAACTTGAATTTATTTGTTCTGGCTTCCTCTTCCCCTATAATTACAACATAAGGTATACCCAGCTTGTTCGCATATTCCAGCTGCCTGCTAAGATTTTTATTCTTAAGGTCAAAATCAGAAGAAATGCCTTTTA
>CAZPID010000149.1:0-2084 GCA_964586885.1 uncultured archaeon
GTGTTTTTTTCTTTAAATCTTCTGACAGGGGAATTCCATATTTCTCACAAAGATGTAAAAATAAATTAGCTGCAGCTTTTGCAGGAGCAGAACCTAGGCGATAATTAGTTAGGAAGAAATTCACTATATCTTCTTTTTTCGCAATTTCTAAATTGATATCTTCAAAAAGATCTTTATATGCCTTTTTTATTAATTCTACCAAGTATTTGTCTCTTTCTTCTCCAACAAGCTTTAACTTTCCCATAACCTCGTCATTAATTGTTCCATTTTGATTGCTAATTCCAACCCACCTAACAAAGTCACCTATTCTAAAAGCATTGGTTGCGGTAGCTATGTTATTATTAACAATGAATTTAGAATCAATTTTCTTAGGGGTCATCCTTCTAAGAAGATCTATTAGCTGGTCAATTTGACCTGAACTTGCATAGGGGGGTTTTAAATTTTTTTCGTCCATTTGGATTAAAGTTTTTTTAGCTTTTTAAAGATTATTGTGTTTGAGTTTTTAAAGTGAAAGAGATGATATCAGAATATCTATTTAACAGCCTCATAGATATGCCCTTACTTCTGGTCTCAACTCGTTTCATATAGATAAAGTCTATTTCGTTCACTTTTAAAGTTTGCGGTTAAATCTTTTTAATAGAAACATTTATATACTAAATATATCTTATTAGTATACAATTAAACACTTAAGAAGAAAAATAAATGAGTAAAAGAATAATCGTTACATTACCCGAAGAGACTTATAAGTTAATGAAAAGCTTGAATGGGATGGGAGAGAAAGATGCAGAAATAGCAAGAAATCTCATCATAGCTTGGATGGCTGAGAAAAGTATGATTTCAACATCTGCTAAAGAAAAAATGAAACAGAAATAACATAATAAGTAAATAAAATAGGAGCCGAAACTCCCAAGACTCCAAATGTCCTGTAATGGTTTGCATGAAACATAGATTCTGCACAATAAGTCAGAGTCGCACAAAATGGCTCCGGTGGGATTTGAACCCACGACACCTGGATTTCTTCGATTTCCCATTCCAAAAAGGAGAGGGTATTGTAGGGAGAACCTTGGTTCTCCTCATAAAAGTCCAGTGCTCTGACCAAGCTGAGCTACGGAGCCAAATTTCTTCGAAATTTGTTACTGCACCTTCCATGCGTGGCCGGCACAGAGCCCTTAGTTGAATAAATTACTAACAAATAGTTTATAAATTTTTATTAGAAATAAGTTTACTATTCCTTTAAAACATACGCATATTCAGATCTGTGGAAATGAGGTAAATGATCACTTCCTATAGATAAGTATAATCCTGCTAAGCCTTCCATATTAAGATTTTCTGGAAATCTACTGCGCAAAAAGGCGAATTTGGGCATACTATCAAGCGCAATACATATTTCTTCGTTGCCTCTTTCAGTTTCTTTTAACCTCATTAAGATATTGTTACCATCCTGGCTTAATTGAATGTCATCCAATAGAGCGTGACTTCTGAAAGATGTCCACCCATATCTCTTATTTTCACCAACGTAAGTTTTGAACATGCCTTGTCTCGTACTGCAAACTTTTTCACGATTAAATATTTGAAAAGGTTTTCCATTCCCTAGAAAATTATTAGTTCCTTCCATAAAAGATTGCACATTCTCTCTTCTTAAATCAAAAAGCGTTTCTGTTGGAACAGGTAAATATAAGGATTTTTCCAAATCATAAGCAATTCTACCTCCTTCATCAAAAGTTGTTCTTGAAAAAACTCCTGTTTTTTCTAATATTGAAGGTTCCATTACAAAGCCATTTTATACTGATTTAAAAGCTTTATCGTATCATAATATATATATTCTCAGATGTGTTTTTCCAGTTTTTCGCTGAAATCTTCAAGAGACCTTGCACCAATAAATCTTTCTGAGACTTCACCATCTTTAAAGAGAACAAAATTAGGAATGGACATTACACTAAATTTCTGTGCCAGCTCATGATTTTCATCAACATTCACTTTTGCAAACTTTATTTTTCCTTTGAATTTTTCAGAAAGTTCATCAATAACCGGAGCCATCATAATGCAGGGCATGCACCAGTCTGCAAAGAAATCCACCAAAACAA
>CAZPID010000150.1:0-2074 GCA_964586885.1 uncultured archaeon
TGTTGGTTCTTCAGTAGTAATTACAGTAGTTTCTTCTCCAATATCGATCTCAGCTGTAGTAGCTTCATGTTCTGGTGCTTGCTCTGCGATTTCCTCTGTTTCTGGACTTATTATTGTCATACAACCGCTTATAGCAACTACAGCAACCAATGAAAGTACAAGCGCAAAATTCGTAGCCATATTGTAACCTTCTATACTATTTTATTAAAGTACTTAAATATAATATTTACTAAAATTAAATGTTTTTTAGTGTAGTGATATGGATTATCTAAAGACATTGGGAAAGGTTTCCATAGTTTTCATATTTTCTATTTTATTGTTTTTTAATATCCCTCCAGTTATATCAAATGATGGACCAAATGTAACAGTAACATATCCGAATGGCGGAGAAGTTCTTACAGCTGGTGAAACTGTTAGTATAACTTGGAATGATGCTCCTTCTGGGTATCATGAAGGAAGTAGATGCTATACCACCGACAATACAGACGCATGTACAGCTTCTGATACCACAACTTATTGTAATTCACAGGGCTGGACACTAATAGACTCTATAAACCATTTAAACTATGCTGGATCTTACAGCTGGGGTGTTCCAGATATAAGTAATACTACTGTTAGAGTTATGATAGATATTCATACTGACGGTAGCCATAATGTTGTAGGTGTAGGATGTTCAGATAACACTTTTACAATAACTAAAACCCCAAAATATAATTCAGAAGCAACTTCCATTGCTAACAATTCGCAATATGTATCTGGAGCAAATTATGGATTTCAAGTAAATTGGACTGATGATTTTGGTGTTAATACTGTATTTTTTGAAACAAATTTTAATTCCAGTCTAAATAATTTTACTCCAAGCTGTTCCGGAGCTGAGACTGACAAACTATGTACTATAAACTTCACAGATCTAAGTGCAGGCGATTATCAATATAAATGGATTGCAAATGACACTAACAATACATTCAATGATACTTCAGTAACTGTTTATTCTATTTCTAAAGCTGGTACATCGATGAGTCTTTTCTTGAATGGAACAGAGGGGGATAAATCATATAATCAATACGACATAGCTAATTTTACGGCTGAGTTGAATGTTTCGGGAAAAGTAATAAACATGACTTCAAATATGACTGGTTTTGGAACACTAGGAAACACTTCTTCTGTGATATACAATACCACTAATCTTACTGAAGAAGGAATTTTTAATATAACTTCTTGGTTTGACGGTGATCAAAACTATACTTCATCCAGTCAGACATGGTATGCTACCGTTGATAGTACTCCTCCAACATATTCATTAAATTCTACAAACAGTACAATAGCGGGAAAATCTACAGAATTTAGATTGAATTGGAATGACAATAGAGGATTATCTCATTATATATTTTCTTTTGATAACGGTACAGGAACATTCACTAATGATTCCGTTGCTGTTGAATTTTCAGGTACAGGCAACTGGAGTAATGTTAGCAAGATAGTTAATTCTACACTTGATGTTCTAATAAGATGGCAAGTATATGCAAATGATACAAGCAATAATTTTAATACATCAGACATTTATTCATTTACTACAGCCACTGCTATTCTTTCTTTCGTTTCTCCTAGTGATGTTAATAATTCAAATGTAAGCAGAAATTGGACTTATGTTAATGTAACTATTGATGCAGCAAATACAGTTGATACTTGCTTGTTAGAATGGGATAGTGTAAATGAAACTATAAATAAAACTGGCACAGGGTCTTCTGTTTATTGTTGGCTTAATAAAACTGCTGTGGAGGGGAATTATACTTACAAGGTTTTTATGAATGATACAAGCGGTAATTCAAATTTTTCAGAAACAAGAATAGTGAAATTTGATTTAACTCATCCAGGAAATGTTACAAGTCTAACAGACGTTTCTATATCTAGCACTTCTATAACATGGAACTGGACTAATCCAAACGATACAGATTTGGATCATGTTGAAATTTATAGGAATGGCGAGTTAGTAGATAACCCAGCTGCAACACCATCAGCAAATGAAACATACATCATGGGCAGCCTTAACGCAAGCACAGATTACACTATATCT
>CAZPID010000151.1:0-2070 GCA_964586885.1 uncultured archaeon
CAAGCAGAAGTAATAACATTGGAAATAACAGAAGCTGATTTTGGAACAACTTTCTTTAATGACACATTATTGGATGCAAAAGAAGCATTTGAAATAAAAAATTATGAACTAGTATTGGATAAGGTAGAACAAATGACCCAAAGAAGTAGCAAAGCTTTTGAAATAAATGACTCTATAGCAGTTCTAGAGATCAGGGCAATGGAATTAGAAGAACTAGGATTAAAGGCGTCAGATGCTGTAGAGTTGATTGATCTTGCTAAAAGCTCGTTTAAAAAAGAAGCGTTTGACGATGTAGAAATATTGATATTTAGAATAGGGAAAGAACTGGATGAATTAGAAGCAGAATACAGCAGAATAGGCGTTATTCTAACTTCTGCAAGAGATAACGTTATTACATACATTAAGGAAAATTGGATTTTATTGTTAGGTATTTCTATTGCATTGGCTATATCAGCTATGGCAATTTATCGCAGAGCAAAGATTTTGCAAATCAAACAGAAATTAGAGGATATGAAATTGAAGAAAGATATTCTTGATGATTTAATGGAAAAAACTGAGGGATTATATTTTGAGAAAAAAACGATTGGCAAGGAAGAATATGATCTTACAATGAAAAAATACAAAGACGAATCAACGGAGATAAAAGGAATGATTCCTGTGCTAGAAGAAAAATTGGTAAGTAAACGAAAGCCTATTCATAAACTCAAACTGGAAAAGAAACAAAAAAAAATGAAAAAAGGAAAAGTTAAGAAAAAAAGTGGACGTAAGGGTTAAAGTTAATGCTTTCAAAACAATAATATTATTTATGAAATTTTAGGGGATAAAATGAAAATTTATTATAAATTAATTGGCATGTTTTTGTTTTTGGGCATAATTGTTGAGGTAATCAGCTATACATACTTGGTACAAATACTTGGGGGAACTAATGCACTTCTAGCCAGCGCCATTCTAAATCTTGTATTGATAGTCGGGGGAATATTTATTTCTGACCGCATTGTTAAACCATTGAGAGAACTAAGAACGGCTATTGACAAACTTTCTAAAGGAGAATTTAATATAAAGCTGAAAATAACTAAGGATGAAATAGGCGAGTTGTCACAGTCATTTCTTAATATGGCTGTGGATCTTGAGAAAATAAACCAGATGAGAGCCGAATTTGTAAATATATCAGCGCACGAATTGAAAACTCCTTTAATTCCAATCATAGGCTATGTTAAAATTTTGCTAAAAAATGAAAATCTGCCTAAAGATGTAAAAGATAAGTTGGAACTTGTTTTAAAAGCGTCAATAAGAGAAAAGAGGCTAGTTGAGTCTATGTTAAGTGTAGCCAGACTTGAATCAGGCACTATGAAATTTGAAATGGAAGATTTACAAATTGTTGATTTGATAAAATCTACTACTGAATCTATGCGTGCAATAGCCATCGAAAAGGGCCTTGAGTTTATAATTAACATGCCAGATAAGTTGGCTGTTGTAAATTGTGACCAAATTAAGATCGAAGGTGTTTTGAGAAATCTATTGGATAATGCTATTAGATTTACGGATAAGGGTAAAATAACGGTCAGTTCTAAAGAAGAAGGAGATTATGTGATAGTAACCATAGAAGATACGGGGATAGGCATATCAAAAGAAGATATGCCGAAACTATTTACTAAGTTCTTCCAGGCTGACACTGGTCCTAGGCGCAAGTACGAAGGGACTGGTCTGGGTCTAGCAATTGTTAAGATGATGATAGAAGCTCATTATGGAAAGGTGTGGGTCGAAAGCCAGCTTGGAAAGGGCTCCAAGTTTAGCTTTAGCTTGCCTATAAAACAAGTTTACCTACAGGAAAAACTATTAAGAGAGTAGACACAAAAATTTAATAATATAAAGACTTAATTTAATTAAGGTGATTATGTGGCTAAAAAAGGCACTGTGATGACTGTTGATAATGAAATTTTTACTGTAGAACTGATAAAAGAAATTTTAGAGGGCGCTGGATACGAAGTTGTAACTGCTACCAGTGGTGACGAGTGCTTGAAAAAGCTGAAACAGCACGATGTGGATTTAGTTTTGCTTGATGATGTCTGA
>CAZPID010000152.1:0-2050 GCA_964586885.1 uncultured archaeon
TATTGATATGAAGATCCTTTGAATGTGATCTTACCTTGTTGCAGACCATCGTAATGGAAGTTTTTAAGTGTTTCTGAAAGCTGACCTGTTCCGCTTCCTGCTACTGCTTTGTCACCACCTGCTAAAGTTGGTTGTTTCTGTACACCGTCAAAACTTGATACTATGCCACCAGCTACAGTTGTTTCGCTATATTGTAATTCTGCTAATCGAACTGCAATATCAACTGCGCCAGCTACGTCACTAGCTAATCCTGCTGGATCTGTACCACCAGATCCAATTACTATATAGGCATCGAGCTGATTATTTGACGCTAAGAATCCTGGATATTCATCCAAGTTAGTTGCCAATGAAGGAACGGCAACGCCAGCGCCAGCTACTAGTAAGCTAAGCAAACTAGCAATCAACCCTTTAAAATTCATTTTAAATCCACCTTATTTTTGAAATTTAACTCACTGCCACCTATTTGTAGATAACAGTGCTTGGGATTTTTCATAATAGTAATTTTATTCTAGAGGGTATATATGGGTTTAGTGAAACAATTTACTATACATTGAAACAGTTACCAAACATCAATCAAATAGTTTATAGTAAGAAAAAAAGGGTATTAGATTGTTTCTGAAGGTAATTTAAGGCGTTTTTAATTATATAAATGCTTATTTTACCTTTTTTGATACATATGTTACACAATAAGTTAGAAAACATATTTTACCTGTATGAAACTTATTTTAACCCTCTAAGAAGAGCAATCTTTAAAACATTTAAATATATACAATCAGTAATAATTCTGTTAGATGATAAGTATGAAAAGATACCTGTTTACATCGGAAAGCGTGGCTGAAGGTCACCCGGATAATAACATTATTTAAAAATGTTGTCCACAGTGGCTGACCTAGTGTCAGATGCTATTCTAGATGCGATAATTGAAAAAGATCCAAATGCCCATGTAGCATGTGAAGTCTTAATAATGCAAGGTACAGTTATAGTCACAGGTCAGATTACTACAAGCGCATATGTGAACATACCAAAAACAGTCAAGCAGACATTAAAAGAAATAGGACTAGATAATGCAAAGGACGGCTTGGACTGGGAAACTTGCGGTATAATAACTTCAATAGAAGAACAATCACCGGACATAGCTTTAGGTGTAGACGAAAGTAAAGGATTGGATATAGGAGCTGGCGATCAAGGATTTATGTTTGGCTATGCTACTAATGAAACAAAAGAATTAATGCCTTTACCAATAGACTTAGCTCATAAACTGGTGGCTCGTTTGACAGAGTGTAGAAAGGATGATATTATTCCTTATCTAAGACCTGATGGTAAATCACAAGTAACAGTAGAATATGTAGATAACAAACCAGCAAGAGTGGACACTGTAGTAATTGCTGCCCAGCATGGAAATGATGTAGACATAGAGACTGTAAGAAAAGATGTAATAGAAAAGGTAATTAAGCATGTTGTTCCTAGCAATCTGATCGATAAGAATACTAAATTCATTGTAAACGGCACTGGCAGGTTTGTTATAGGTGGTACTTTGGCTGATAGCGGATTAACAGGTAGGAAAACTGTAGTTGACAGCTATGGAGCTATGGGAAGAACAGGCGGAGGTTCGTTTAGTGGTAAAGACGCAACAAAGGTAGATCGTTCTGGTTCGTATATAGCACGTTACATAGCTAAAAATATAGTTGCTGCCGGATTAGCTGACAGATGTGAAGTTCAAATTGCTTATGCTATCGGCATTGCAAACCCTGTTTCTGTACATATTGATACTTTTGGCACAGGCAAGATTTCTGACGAAAAATTAGTAGAGCTTGTAAACAAGAATTTTGATATGCGGCCAGGCGCTATAATTAAAGACTTGAATCTGCGTAAACCTATATTCAAAAAAACTGCTTGTTATGGACATTTTGGCAGAGATGATCCAGATTTTACTTGGGAAAAAACAGACAAAGCAGAATTATTGAAGAAAGAGGCAGAAGGATACCTTTAAAAGACCAGAAATCAAAAATAAATATATGAAATTTAATCCTTCAATCCTATTTTTAATACC
>CAZPID010000153.1:0-2045 GCA_964586885.1 uncultured archaeon
TTACTTACGAGACAGCCGACAGAGGGTAGAAGCAAGGAAGGTGGCCTAAGACTCGGTGAGATGGAAAAAGATTGCCTGATTGCACATGGCGCAGTTTTAGCTTTGAAGGAAAGATTTGATTCCGACAAAACTATTATACCAATATGCATTAAATGTGGTCTTGTTGCAATAGATGATAGAATTAAAAATAGGAAGATATGTCCTGTATGTGATGATACAAATGTGGTAGAAGTTGAAATGAGTTATGCATTCAAACTTATGTTGGATGAGCTTAAGTGTATGATAATTTATCCAAAATTACTTGTTGGGGAAGGCGGATAAAACATGATTATCAAAGGTATAGAATTTACTATTGTTAATTCTGAGATGGTAAAGAAAATGTCTGCTGCCAAAATAACTAAAGTAGAGCTATATGATGAAGAAGGATATCCTGTAGAAGGCGGCATCATGGATCCTAGAATGGGCGTAGTTGACCCTGGAATAAGATGCAGGACATGCGGTGGCACTATTGGTAATTGTAATGGTCATTTTGGCTATATAGAATTAACAAAGCCTATTATACATGTACTTTATGCTAAGATTATATTTTCTATTTTGAAAGTTGTTTGTAAAAACTGTAGCAGAATACCAATAGACGAGAAAGAATTGGAAAAGATAAGGGAAAGGAGGATTAGTTTAAAAGATTTGATAAGCCTTTCAAAAAAGAAATGTCCATATTGCAAGGCTGAAAAAAGTAAATTGAAACTTTTAAAACCTTATACGTTTATCTTCGGAGCTACTTCGTTTTCTTCTTCGCAAGTAAGAGAAATATTGGAAAAGATACCAGATTCTGATTTTCAGTTGATGGGATTTAAAAAATTCAGACCAGAGTGGCTCGTTTTAACACTTCTCCCTGTACCCCCTGTTTTGGTAAGACCATCAATAACTCTTGAAACTGGAGAAAGATCTGAAGATGATTTGACGCATAAACTTGTAGACATAGTAAGGATAAACGAAAGGTTAAGGGAGAATATAGAACTAGGAGCCCCGGATTTCATAATTGCTGACTTGTGGGAACTTTTGCAGTATCATATATCAACTTACTTGGATAACGAATTAAGTGGCGTGCCACCAGCCAGACATAGATCTAGAAGAATATTAAAGACTTTATCACAGAGATTGAAAACTAAAGAAGGAAGATTCAGAGGCAACCTTGCTGGCAAGCGTGTAAATTTCTCTGCAAGAACTGTAATAAGTCCTGATCCATTTATAGACATAGATGAGGTAGGCGTGCCGCTAGTTATGGCTAAAGAATTAACAATTCCTGTGAGAATTACTGATGGTAACATAAAGAATGTAAAGAAGTTTGCAGAAAACGGTCCAAAAATCTGGCCAGGTGCTAACTATGTAATAAAACCTGATGGAAGAAAAAAGAAGCTAACAAATGAAAACAGGGAAGAAATTACAAAGGAAATAGAACCAGGTTATATTGTAGAAAGACATTTAATCAATGGAGACATAGCACTTTTCAACCGACAGCCTTCTTTACACAGAATGAGCATAATGGCGCATAGGGTAAAAATACTTGATAATAAAACTTTCAGATTAAATCCCATAGTTACTGTGCCTTATAATGCAGATTTTGATGGGGATGAAATGAACTTACATATACCACAGAATGAAGAAGCTACCGTTGAAGCGGAGATGTTAATGGCTGTTAAAAAGAATATTAGAAGCCCTAGATTCTCAGGTCCTATTATAGGTTTACGTCAAGACTACATTACTGGATTGTTCATACTTACTAAGAAAAATATAAACTTAGACAGAAAAGATTTTGTACAGCTTATAGTTTCTTCTGACTCAAGTATAGAAATACCCGATAAAGACAAATTGAACGGCAGGGAAATATTCAGCTTATTCTTGCCAAAAGATTTTTCAATATCTTTCAGGACAAAGTCGGGAGAAAATGTAGTTATAGAGAACGGCAAGCTGAAGGAAGGTTATATAGATAAAGTTGCTGTCGGAGCGGAAAGCGGGAAGATGCTGAGCAAGCTAGAAGATCGGTA
>CAZPID010000154.1:0-2041 GCA_964586885.1 uncultured archaeon
AAAAGGTTCAAACTTGTTGACCAAAAGCTATTTGATGCAAGATGGATAGTTGTTGAAGAACCATTCGAAATAACCAGTGGTGAAAGGCCATCTAATCTAATGATATATTTGAAAGAAGATTTAACAACACCTAAAATGCAGAATAAAACTGATCCAGGAAATAGAATAAAGCTTGTTGGTATTTTAAAAGAATTACCTAAGAGGATTAAAGGTATAAGGTCTAGACAGATGGACATTTATTTGGATGCTAATCATATTCAAAGTGTAGAGGTAGAATGGGAAGAATTGGAACTTAATCCAGAAGATGAAAAATATATTTTAAAGCTATCAAGAGATCCAAACATTTATAAAAAATTAATTAATTCTATTGCCCCAAGTCTCTATGGCTTGGAAGAAGTTAAAGAGGCTGTAACTTTACAGTTGTTCAGTGGAGTTCAGCATATACAAAAAGATAAATCTAGAGTCAGAGGTGATATACATATTTTGTTAGTTGGAGATCCATCCACAGCAAAGAGCGCATTAATGAAAGTTGTCTCTGGGCTAATTCCTCGTGGCCGATATGTTAGTGGTAAAGGTGTGACTGGAGCAGGTTTGACAGCTACTGTTATAAAAGATGAAGAATTTCTTGGCGGTTGGGTACTTGAAGCTGGAGTAATAGTTATGTGCAACAGGAGTTTGGTAGCTATAGATGAGTTTGAAAAAATCGATAAAAATGATCAAGTAGCTTTACATGAAGCAATGGAACAACAATCTGTATCGATAGCTAAAGCAAATATAGTTGCTACTCTACCTGCACAAACATCTATAATTGCTGGAGCTAATCCAAAGATGGGAAGATTCGATCCATACTATCCAATAAACGAACAGCTAACAATACCAGAAACATTGTTAACAAGATTTGATTTGAAATTTGCTTTAAGAGATATACCTCAAGCTGATGTTGATAAAAAAATGGCTGATCATATTTTACAGTCAAGACATTACGGCGAATTAGAAATTAAACCTGATATAGATGCAATTACATTGAGAAAATATATAGCTTATGCTAGAAAAAATTATCGTCCTAAACTGTCAAAAGAAGCTGGTGAAGAAATAAAAAAATTTTATCTAGAACTAAGAGAACTGTCAAAAGAAGGTCCTATAAGCATAACACCTAGACAATATGAAGCTTTGATAAGAATGTCTGAAGCAAGCGCAAAAATACAATTAAGGGACGCAGTTAATAAAGAAGATGCGATTAGAGCAATAAAACTTATGAAATTCTCGCTGGAACAGCTTGGTATGGAGCCTGGTTCTAGCACTATAGACATAGATAGAGCCGAAGGCCAAAGAATGACCGCATCTCAAAGAAGCAAGAGTAGAATAATGTTGGACATAGTTGACGAATTGACTACTCTTCTTGGCAAAAACATACCAGAAGAAGAATTAATAAAAGGTGCCGAAAAGGAAGGTGTGGACAATGCTAAAGATATGATTGTAAAGATGAAGAGGGAAGGATTATTATTTTCTCCAAAAAGTGGGATTGTTTCCAAAGCTTAGTAATTATTGAATTTTATGAAGATGATTGATAGAAAGAAATTTTATAAACATATAGCAAAAGAAAGAATCGGCATACTTTTTAACTTGGCTCAAAAAGATCTTGATAAACATCCTGAAAGAAGTAGGAGGTATGTACAATTAGCTAGGAAGATTGGATTAAGGTATAATGTGAGATTTGATAAATTTTTGAAAAGAAAATTCTGTAAAAAGTGTAATTCTTTGCTTGTAGTTGGAAAAAGCTTTAAGGTAAGGACAAATGCTAAAGAAAGGACTGTTAGAATAAAATGCCTAAATTGTGGAAGTTATTATCGCTATCCCTTACAAGTCAAACATGTTTTTAAAAGCTACTAATACTAAAACTTATAAATCTTATAAGGTAGATAAATTTATGGTGTCTGTAAAAGAAGTAGATCAACAGCAATTTATTGTAAGACTGAAAGAAGAATTGAAGAAAGTGGAAAATATAAAAGAACCTGAATGGATGAGATTTGTAAAATCAGGT
>CAZPID010000155.1:0-2036 GCA_964586885.1 uncultured archaeon
AACATGAATATGTAGTTTTAATACCTTGGTTGTTCAATTTAAGAATCAAAGGTGCAATACAAACATCGATACCATATTCAACTATACTTTCGTCTTTGCATGAATATAATTGCTTTTCAAACTTCCATTCACCTGTTTTTTTATTATGAGTAAATATTCCAATATTCTGTTTTATTTTGAAAGGCATATATTGTGCTATCTCACGTAGACACATTGTTAATCACAAGTATAGATATTCAACAAATCTTTAAATATCCTTTGTTATCCGGCAATAGATTTGCCATGAAATTTTACTCCTTTCTCAAAAGGCTTTTTGTCCACTTTACCATGCTTTTCTATAGCATCTTCCAACTTTGTATCTCCCATTTTACTAGAACAATCTTTACATATTGTTACTACTTTTTTACTTTCTTCATCACCAATAGTAAATACAACGCCATTTTTGTTGCATAAATCGCATTTTCCTTCAAAAGTTCCAGATATTTTTACCTTCATAATTAATACTTTGTTTTATATTCTAAACTCTTCCCATTCAACTTTCTTCTTTTCTACTAGTTTCTTGATTTTGTTCTGGTTTGGTGTAAGCTTACTGTTACCTGATTTGACTTCTAAAAATGTTATTTTTTGGGGGTTGCCTTCTGAATATCCATCAAAAACAACAAGATCTATAGGATCGCCTAGCCATTTTACATCATGTGAATTGTGTTTGAATTTTTCCAAGAAAGGAATTAGCTTTTCTAAAGTTTTGCCTGATAATGTTCTAGCGCTTCTAGCTATAGCATCTTCTCTTATTCTCCTTTCTTCCTTTTCTAGCCATTCTTTGAATCTTTGTTCAAATTTTATCTTCCATTCTCTATTTTTGAAAATAAAATAAATGATTACAACTAAGAGAACTGCTATTAGTGAGGTTAGAATTATATCTAATACCATACTGTTCAAACAATTATCCTAGCGTCAACGGCAACCGCACCACTTTCAGAAACCATTACAGGATTAATGTCTAGCTCTTTTATTTCTTTGTTGTCTTCAAGCAATTTAGAAGTTTTTAGCAAAACACTAACAATAGAATTTATATCATAATTTTTACCACGATATCCTGAAAGGATCTTATAGCCCTTTGTTTCCTTTATCATACTTAAACAATCATTTCTACTAACAGGAGTCACTCTGATACTTACATCATTGAATACTTCTGTAAAAACTCCTCCAAGACCAAACATCAAGACTTTACCAAAAGTAAAATCTTCTTTTCCGCCGACAATTATTTCCTGACCGCCAGAAATCTGCTTTTCTATTAAAATCCCTTCGATTTTAGCTTTAGGTATTTTTTTCTTAACGCTTTTCATAATTTTTTCAAAAGCCGTTTTAGCTTCATCTTCATTGTTAATGTTAAGCACAACTCCGCCTACATCGCTCTTATGTACAACTTGCGGCGAGACTACTTTCATTACAATTGGGTATCCCATTTTTTTACTTATAGCTGCAACATCATCTACAGCTTTAGCTAAACTGGCCTTTACTAAAGGTATTTTATAATGTTCTAATATTTCCCTTGATTCAAGTTCAGTTAGATTATTTCTTTTGCTGTTGCTTATTTTCTTGAGCAAGGCTTTTGGATTCATACATATTAATTTATTTTTTAACTAAATAAAGTTTGTTTATGGTATTTGTCGAGCTAATTAATGCTTTAATAAGTTACGTGAGCGATTTCATTTCTATTAATTTGTATGTTGGAGCATTTTTGGCAACCTTAATAGAAACCGTTTTTCCTCCGATACCAAGCGAATTAGTCATACCTTTAGCTGGGTATTTAGCATCTATAGCAGACCATGGTTATCTAGGCTTGATTGGCGTGTCTATCTCAGCTACACTTGGTGCTACATTGGGGGCTACAATTATCTACTATTTGTCATTGAAAGTTGGTAGACGCTTTGTGTTAAAGTATGGGAAATATTTGTTGATAGACAAGGTTAAGGTTAAGGCTGCAGAGAGGTGGTTTAACAAACATGGGTCAAAAGCTGTATTTTTTGGAAGAA
>CAZPID010000156.1:0-2031 GCA_964586885.1 uncultured archaeon
GAGAAAGTTCCTCGGGTAAGACATCTCGTACATTTTTACCTAAAATTTTATCGGCTGGAAACCGTGATTCTTCTCCTTTTACTGGTTTAAAATCTAAAACTATTCCGTCTTTAGTCAATTGAAAAATTAAATCAGGTATAGCATAAAAAATAGGTTTATATCCTTCTTCATCATTTTCCATCTTCTTCATACAAATACTTCTCTACGCCGGGAGGAGGATTCGAACCCCCAAGCCCCAAAGGGACGCCAGCTAACCTTGCTTTGACTCAAGGATCACCTAGATTTTTTCTATCTGGTGCACTACCAGGTTATGCGTTCGAGATGTTAATTATCCCGGCAACCTATAGTTCTTCCATCATCATCCTTTCAGTCAGACCTTGAGTTCTTATTCACCCGGCAAATTAATATTTGTTTCTTCTTTAATTATTGATTTATAAGTATAGCTAGAAAATTTATAAAATGTAACATGTAATGATAATTATGGCATTGGAAAAATTAGAGAAGGAGCTTGAAGATATAGAACTAGTGAAAGAAGATAAATATAAGGAATCCAAGGAAGATGCGAAAAAGGAAACCTATGCCAAGGTTGTAAAGTTCGCTACAGAAGCTAGAAAACAGTACGGCGATATAATAAAGTCGGTTTTAATTTTCGGCTCTGCTGTAAGGGGTGATGCGCAAAAAGGCAGTGACATTGATGTCTGGGTACTGCTGGATGATACTGCTACAAAGTCTAGCGAAGACTTGAATAAAGTGCAAGCTCATCTGCATTTGATTGCTAGCAACCTGAAAGACTTGCATGTACAAATACACATGCTGACGACTTTCTGGCAATCTATAAGAATGGGTTCGCCTGAGTTTGTTAATTTTCTAAGATACGGGCTTCCCATTTATGATACAGGTTTTATCAAGCCCATCCAAAGAATGCTGCAAGCGGGACTCATACCGCCAAGTGAAGAGACGATAACTTTGAAGGCAAGATCTTCCGAAGCCAGGTTTAAAAGAATACATCTTGATATCAAGTCGATGATTTTCGAGTTAAGGTATACTATGCTTGATATAGTACAAGCAGTTATAATGCATTATTACAAAGAACAGCCTGACTTCAAAAAAGCTCCTGTATTTCTAGAAAGGCTTGTGAAAGAAAAGAATTTGGAAAAAGATTTCATAGAAAAATTCAAAGAACTGGACAAATTGTGGAAGGATATAGACCATAAAGTGATCAAAGAAGTGACAACTCAACATTTAGAGAAAGCCCTTGGTCTTACAAAAAGTATGATAGAGAGGTTCAAAAAGCTTTTGCCTGATGAATTACTGGGAGAAGATCTGCCAAATATTGAAGAATAAATAATATTAGTCGATTTTTTATCCTATTTGTCCCACTTTCGGAAGTACTGACCCAACAGAAAACTTTAAAAGCATTGAACGTCCTTATATATGATATATCATGCCTCCCTATACGACACTCTGGTGGTAAATTTATGTTAGAAAAGATGTTTACAATTTTAAACTATTTTAACCAAAAAATAAAAAATATTTCTTACATTTTGTTTATAGGAATCTTCTGATTGGTGACATTGCTGGAAAACATAGATATATTGAAACATAGGCTGGTACCGAAGCAAGAAATTATTAGTGAGAGAGCGAAAGAAGAATTGTTATCCAAATATGGCATAGTTATTAGACAGCTGCCTAGAATATTTTCAACAGATCCTGTTGTAACAACCATAGGGGCAAAAATAGGAGATGTTGTAAAAATAACCAGGGAAGATGCTTTTACAGGCAAATCTGTATATTATAGGGTTGTAATTAAGGTGTGACTAATGGATGAAGTGTTTGCAGAACTGTTAAAAACTTTTATTAAGGAAAGAGGTTTGGTAAAATTCCAGATAGATTCTTATAACAATTTTATTGAAAACAAAATTTCCAAAATATTGAAAGAGATAGACACGATAAAGCCGGACGTTCCTAAGCTGGGAAACCTGAAGATAAAGCTAGGTAAATTTTCTATAGAAAGGCCTATGACAAAGGAGG
>CAZPID010000157.1:0-2021 GCA_964586885.1 uncultured archaeon
TCTTTTCCATTAGGACACAAGTCACTGTTGGTTGCTTCTATAAGTTCTTTGTTAGTTGGAACAATCATATGATCTTTGCTAAGTTCACCGTCGATAACCTTGAAAAACTCTCCCAGATTGGCATCCCCTTCATTCACAAGAACTCCTTCCACATGTATCCTATCATCCCCATGTTCATGGAAAACTGATGAACCAACTCTGTTTAAAAAACCTACCGGATCAATTAAATCAATCTTTTCTTCACAAACCCATATTTCAAAATCAGCATGCCAATGTACAGGACCTTGTGTTTCAGATATTAAATTTAGATATATTGTTGATCCTGCAGAATACGCTGTTGCTAGTATTACGGAGATTACTATTCCTAGAAATAGAACCCATTTAATGGTTTCTTTTTTATTTTTTATAGCAAGTGAAACTATAACCAAAACAGCAGAAATAGCCGATGCTATAATAATGTAATTAATTGAATCTGTTTTTATGCTACTAACTAATGACTTGCTATCCGATTCTTCAATTACAGATTCTTCCTGCGCTAAAGCTACTGGAGAAAAAAGAATAATTATTGTTAAAATAATTGCAAGATTCTTACTTGATTTCATAAATAAATTTTTAAATTACTTATGCTTAAATTTTAAACCTTAAAAATTATAAATAAATTCATTAAAAAGCTAATTAATTTTAGGTAGGTGTTTAAAATGGCTAAAGTTAAATGTGAAAGATGTGGAAATGATGTTGAAGAAAAAGATTTGAAGAGTCATCAAAAAAATGAACCCGCTGTTTGCAAATATTGTTAAATCAACAGCTACTCTTCAGGTTTTAGTTTGTTGGTAAAGTGTGTAAGTACAAAATTAATTATACCTATTGATCCTAGAACCATGCCAAGAGTCATCCAATCTGACATAGTGAGTGGAGTTACACCAAAATATTCACTGAGCGGCGTGTATAAAACCATAAGCTGTAGGGAAATAGATATGGCCAATGCTAGTAACAAATATCTGTTTGACCATATTTTCATCTTGTGACTTGATTCAATTGTATGTAATCTTATAAATTCAAACAAAACTAATCCTGTGAAAACCATGGTTTGAGCTTTAACAATTCCATTCTCTAGACTTGTGGTAAATAAAAACAGCAAGCCGATTGTCATCAACCCACCAGTTTGCAATATAGCTATTAGCATGTTTTTGTCAATTATCTTCAAACGTTTCTTCTTTTCCTTCATGATTCCTGGTCTTGGCGGGTCAGTGCCTAAAGCCATTGCAGGGAAACCGTCTGTAAGCAGATTTAGCCACAAAAGCTGAATAGCTGTTATTGGTAATGGCATCAAAAGCAACGATGCTATGAGAACAACCAATACTTCACCAAAATTATTGGTAAGCAGATAATTAATGAACTTTTTAATGTTGTCAAATATTCTTCTTCCCTCCTCTACAGCAGAAACAATTGTAGAAAAATTATCATCTTCTATAATCATGTCCGATGATTCTTTGGCTACATCGGTACCTCGTATACCCATAGCTATGCCAATGCTAGCATTCTTTAACGCAGGGGCATCATTTACACCGTCTCCAGTTACGGCTACCACCTCTCCAAGCTCCCTCAATCTTTTTACTATTTTTAGTTTATGAGAAGGTTCTATTCTTGCAAATATGTTTATTTTCTTTACAGCTTCGTCAAACTGTTTGTCATTTATCTTGTTTATTTCTTCTCCGGTCATCACATCTTCTACTATCATTCCTATTTTATTAGCCACAGCTTTGGCAGTAAGGGCGTAATCACCAGTTATCATCACAATTCTTATTCCAGCATCTTCACATTTTAGAATTGCTTTCTTTATATCTTTTCTAGGTGGGTCCATCATTCCTTGCAATCCAACAAAAATTAGATTATTCTCAAGATCTTTGCCTTCTTTCTTATAAGCAAAACCTAGAACCCTTAAAGCCTGCGAGGCCATTAGATTTACATTATCAAGCACATTCTTCCTGTCATTATCAGTCAGCTTTTGTACCTTTCCATTT
>CAZPID010000158.1:0-1975 GCA_964586885.1 uncultured archaeon
CCAGTGCTCCCATAATTCCAAATATTGCTCCAGATGCTCCTACAACAGCATTGTAGAAAAATATGCTCACTATACCAGAAAGTATTCCTGTGACTATGAATAGTATCAAGAACTTTTTATATCCTATTACTTTTTCTAAAATAGAACCGAAGAGAGCTAGTGCAAACATGTTTGAAATCAGATGTGATATGCTTCCATGAAGAAACATATAGCTAAAAAGTGTCCAAATTCTGTTTATAACTTCAGATGACACCAAAACAAAATTTTCTAATTGCTGTGGGAAAATACCTCCGATAAAATATATGACAAAGGAAATTGCTACTAGCTTTAGTGCATACCATCTAAATTCTTCATTTTTATACATATTGTTCTCACTTAACTCACAATAATTGTTTTCTATAATAAACCATTTTAAATGTTTATTTTTGCTTCTCCACTGATAAACGAAGATAAGAGTTTCTCCAAATTAGACTTGCTTGTATTTATAAAATTATTTGACTTTTCAACCTGTTTTTTAATTTCTACTAATTTTTCAGTCACACTATTGGACTCTCTTTCAAGATCTTCTATGTGATTTTCGACATCTTGCTTTTCTTTTACTATAATTTGTTTGCTTATATCATCCTCCAAAGTCTTCAACTTATTTACTAAAGGATTATACTTTTCTACTAGCTCTTCAAAGACATTATGATCGATAATCCAGTTTATTTTGGACAATGTTTTATCCCTGTTTTTAATGTTGATTTTTTCAGATGAAATGTCGTTGCAAATGCTCCTTAAAATAGATCTAAAATATGCAAAATCTTTTGTTGCAATTAGCATGTCGACAGGAGAATCGATATACTTGTCCAATTCCTTGCTGTTATCTAACTTTTCCACGCCACGAAACACAAGATTCTGGAATTTTTTCAATGGTTTTTCTATAATGGAAAGATTCTGGGAAATAAGAAACTTAACTTCTGACATTTGAGATTCCATATCTGTTTTATCTTCAGTCAAATCATTAAACTTTTTCCATTCTTCGCCTGACTCTAAATCTTTTAGCCTTCTTTTTTCGGAGGAAAGGTTTTCTTTCAAATCTGACGCATGCTTGTTTAAATCATCTAATTCTTTTTCCCTATCTTTCGATATACGAATGTATTTCTTTAAAGCCTCGAATTCATTCCGTGCATTAGATATAGAAGCAAACGAATCCTTTTTTTCAGAAACAAATTTATCAAAGTTTTTTATAACAGTAAACAGAGACCTAAAATTGTTGGATATTAATTTAGATTCTTCTTTAAACAGCTGTTCAAATGATGCAAATTCTCTTGATGTATACTTGTCGGCTGTTTTTATGGAATTTAGTACTGATATCTGATAGCTTGTTATGGAATCGAAACTATCGCCCATAGGCTTGCTAAGTTTATCTATCATTAATTTCATCTTGTTGATAAAACTCTTTCTCTGCGCTAATAACTTCTGGACTAAAGCCAAGTTTACACCGCCTTCGGGCTTGCTGAAAGTTGCTTTTCCGAGCTTAGCTAAGCTGGATTTAAAAGTTAGCAATTTGCTTTGAACATCTTCATATTTACTTCTTACATATTCTTTGAACGATTGGAAAATATCATTATATTGATTATTAAGAAATTGTTCTATTGTATCAATGTCGAAGGTGTTGTCAAAAGTTTTACTTTCAGTATCTGCCTGTATTTTATCTTCAATTTTTCCTCTGCCAAACAGTTTTTTCCAAAAACCCATAATGTTAAATGTTGATAAAGAATTATAAAGTTTGTTGTCAGTGAACCATAACATTTTTTGATTTCTTTTTATTATGTTCGTAATCGCCTGCCACAAATCCGCAATTATTACAAATAACTTCATGTACTTTAGGATTGGAAATCTTAGGTACTATGTTAAACGTAGATTCACATTGGGGGCATCCTTCGTCTATAAAGTCATCCATAGTAAATCTTCTGCTTTTTCTATCCGTATT
>CAZPID010000159.1:0-1968 GCA_964586885.1 uncultured archaeon
AGTAAATACAATTATGATTTATGGTCATTATCGAATGATGATATAGTTAAGGAACTAGAAAAAGGAAGAAATGGGAAACATATTGATTTGGAGAAAGTTGACACTATTAAATTATTTACTTTAAAACTTAGGGAACTTACAAATCAGTTATATGAAAATGCTACATCATACAATCCAGAAGAAAATATAACTCTGATTTATAATGCTGTTTCTGCGGTAACAAATATGGTAGAAAATATTTATGCAGAAGTGGAAGAAGACATTCCGATTAGTACAGAAGAATGTATGTTTGGAAGCGTAGAGAAGGAAATTTTGAATTCCATTTCTATGGCTTTAGATATTACTACAAACGGGGTTTTCTCTACGAGTGCATATGTCATCTCACGTAACAGAACCATCGAATGTATGAATCAGACGGATTATGAAGGATGTTTGAAAAACTTTTTCATCGAATTGGAGTCAATTGCAGACCAGACGAAGACAAAATCAGTAGCAGAATATAGAGAAAAAGACATTGGATACTGTCCTAACAACATGGTCTACTTAGAAGCAAAGAAACTAGAGAAATCTGTTAGAATACAGCTAGAGAATTCCAATGATCCATATTCTATAATTTTCAAATCGATGTTGATAGAGTCTTTAGACTTTTGCTTAAACCAGTTTATAGAGAATTCGCAAGATAATTCTTGTCCAATATTTCAACCCAAGTCATATGCTGTTAGTGATATAATTAAAGACTACGGAGAATTAACCAAATGTAAAAATGAACATTTCTTCAAAAATATTAAGTCATTAGAAAATTGGTTTGGTTTATCAGAATAAAACTGTAAAAATAAGTGGTTTATTTATGAAGTCTTTCTACAAGTTCTTTATGTTCTTTCCACAATTCGCCTGGTAAACGATCGCCGAAAATTTTAAAGAACTCCTTCATCGACTTGGTCTCTTCAAGCCATGATTTATTATCAACATTAAGAAGCTCTTCCACAACTTCTGGTTTCAGGTCAAGATCATTTAAATCTATAGAATCATTTGTTGGCAGGTAGCCTATAGGTGTCTCTTTTGCTTCTCCTTTACCTTCAGCTCTTTCAAGTATCCATTTGATTACTCTCATGTTCTCGCCAAAACCAGGCCATAAGAATTTACCATCATTATCTTTCCTGAACCAATTAACATAAAATATTTTTGGTAGATTTTTTGATTTTGAAGCAAAGCTTATCCAATGTTTAAAATAGTCAGCCATGTTATAACCGCAGAAAGGCCTCATAGCCATGGGATCATATCTAAGTTTTCCAACCTCCCCTTCTGCGGCTGCTGTCATTTTTACAGACATTGTAGCTCCAAGAAAAACTCCATGAATCCAGTTGAATGATTGATAAACTAATGGTATTAATTTTGTTCTCCTACCACCAAACAATATAGCTGATAGTGGAACTCCTTTAAGATCTTCTACATGTGAAGAAAGATGTGAATATTGAGAAAGTGGTGTAGTAAATCTTGAATTAGGATGTGCATATTTTTTCTCTTTGGGATTGCAGGTTTTGCCAGTCCAGTCTATTACATCTGAATGTTTATCGTCCATGCCTTCCCACCAAGGTGTTCCCTCAGCAGTCAATGCTACATTTGTGAATATTGTATTTTTTTTGATTGTCAGCATAGCATTAGGATTAGTTTTCATACTTGTACCAGATGCCACGCCAAAGAAACCATTCTCAGGATTTATTGCCCATAGCCTGCCGTCTTTGTCCAAATGTAGCCATGATATATCGTCTCCAATTATTCTAGCTTTCCATCCTTTGTAAGATTCTGGTGGGTTGATCATAGCAAGATTTGTTTTACCACTTGCACTTGGAAAGGCAGCTGCAATATAACTTAGTTTACCTTCAGGATCTTCTATTTCTAAAATTAACATATGTTCAGCTAGCCAACCTTCATCTTTGGCCACAGCACTAGCTATTCTTAGAGCGTGAC
>CAZPID010000160.1:0-1942 GCA_964586885.1 uncultured archaeon
TTACTCCTAATGCTGCATGGTGTAGACTTGATGAATATCCTAAACTAGAAGGTATGATACATGTTACAGAATCTGCAGGTAGATGGGTTTACAACATAAAAGACGCTGTTAAACTCAAGAAACAATATGTGGCAAAGGTAATGAGAATAGATCATGATACCAAAGACGTAAATCTAAGCTTAAAGAGGGTATCAAGATTCGACAATAAAAGAAAAATGAATCAGTTTGGAAAGGAGAAGCGGGCTGAAAATATATTAAACAATGTAGCAAAGTCAATGAAAAAAAGTCTTGATGAAGCTTATGAAGAAGTAGGTTTTCTATTACAAGAAAATTTCGGTGAGCTTTCTATAGCATTTGGAGAAATAAAGGATGATGTTAAAGTATTAGAAAAAATTGTTATAAAAAGGGAATGGAAAGATACTCTAATAGATGTTATAAACAAGATGCTTGTTGAGAAAAAAATTCTACTTAAGGCGGAATTAGATATAAAATCCTACAGTGAAGATGGTATAAATATAATAAAAAATTCTCTGGCTAATTTGGAGAAAAAAGGGTTTACTGTAAAGTATATATCTGCACCAAAGTATACAGTTGAAATTATTACACAAGACCCCAAAAAAATGGAAAGGACCATGAAAAATTATTTGGAAGAATTAGTTAATGAAATGAAATCCAATAATGCTGAAGCCTCTTACGAAATAGTTAAGTGATAATCTTGAAGATGAAGAAATGTATTTCTTGTAAGCTTTATACGATTAAAACAAAATGTCCTAAATGTGGTCAAAATACAAATAGCCCCGAGCCTCCAAAGTTTTCTCCACAGGATAAGTATGGAGCCTACAGACGTAAAATGATCTCTACTGAATAACCGACAAGTTCTTCATACATTTCTTAATAATACTATTTACCTTTATTTTATTCTCGTAAAACTCTACTTTATCTAATTTTGGCTTTGTAGTAGGATGCTTCGAAACTATCGAACAGCAATCTTTATAATTCATTATGGATAACTCGTATGTTTCTATAATTTTTGCTAGGTTAATTATTTCCTCTTTATCATAAGTCAACAATGGTCTGAATATTGACATTTTAATACCATAATCAGATACTTCAATACTTTCTAATGTCTGTGAAGCGACTTGAGCTATGTTGTCTCCGGTGACTATAGCTTTTAATCCTATGTCCTTAGCTAATTTTTCTGCAAGCTTAAACATGAATCTTTTGAACAAAATGAGATGATATTTTTGATCAGCTTTCTGCAATTTCACATCAAACTCATGATAAGGGATTAGATACAGTTTAGATCTTACATTAAATTCTTTCATTTTTTCAAAGATTTCATAAACTTTAGAATTTTTTACTTCCTTCTCATTCCTTAAAGCATAAATATGCAAATAATCTACGCTGAAACCTCTTTTCATTATTAGTTGTGACGCTACAGCTGAATCTATACCACCAGATAATAAGACCAGCACTCTACCACCAGAACCAACAGGCAATCCTCTAGGGCCTCTGAGCTTATCTACATAGATGAAACTTGTATCTTTAGTTATCTCCACATGAATTGTTATATCTGGATTTTCAAGAGAAACTTTAGATCTATACTTGTTAATTATTACGCCTCCTAGAATTTCATTAGTCTCTATGGAAGTGAGGGGAAATCTTTTGTAAGCTCTTTTAGTTTCTATCCTGAAAGTCTTGCCTTTAATCTTGCCCTTGGATGCTTTAATGACAACAGGCTTTATTTTTTTCATATCCGATTTACAGACTTCTGCAAAGGAAAACCAACTTATTCCAAATACTTTAGACAGCTTATCATTTATCATTTCTTCAGTTTTTTTATTATATCTATTTAGAAAAATCACTATCCTTCCTTCAAGTCTTTTTACCTGTTTTAAGGCAGGCTTTCCTAGTGATAGTTTTATATTTTTAACAAGTATTT
>CAZPID010000161.1:0-1916 GCA_964586885.1 uncultured archaeon
CCTTCAAATCATCAACCAGCTTGTTTTGAATCTTGTTAAATTCCCCTTTGCATAAAAGTATGTCATACATAGATGTTAAGTATTTTCCATTACCCATTTTTTTCATAAGGCCGAAACGATAAATAGGGAGCGAATCATCGTTATTAAAATAAATGTTATCCTCCAAAGTTTCTCTACACTCATGACAATTCTTCGACATAATTTAAGATAGAAAACTTATCTTTAAATACCTTACTTTAATCAGAACATATAATTAATTTATGCTAGAATACATCCCATTTTCAATAGCGCTTGCCGGCTCGTCATTGGCTGGAGCATGGGATCTGAAAACTACGGAAATACCAGATATCATACCTCATATCATGATAGTATTGGGTTTAGTATTTTGGGGGATACAAGCTTTCTTGCTTAATGATTATTGGCTTATTGCTCAAAGTGCTTTAGTAGGAGGAGGGTTTTTAGGGTTTGGATTTCTAATGTATCGATTTGGTCAATGGGGAGGAGGAGACGCAAAGATACTTGGTGCAGTAGGTTTTCTTGTGCCAGTCAGTATACTTAATTTCCCAACATTGGCAATTCTGCCCTTTTCCTTGGGCTATCTGTTGAATGTTTTCTTCCTGGGAGCCGTGTATATGATAGTTTATGCTGTCATCTTTGCTTTGAGAGATAGAAAAATAATTCACCATTTTTTGACTAACGTTAAATCCAATGCCAAGACAACATCGCTTATTTTCATAGGTGTTTTTGCCTTGTTCATGATTTCAACTTACTTCTTGAATCTGCAATTCAACATAAGCATTAATTTCCTGCAGATGTTTAATACTGCTCTTATAGTATCATTGCTTTCGTTGGGATTGATTTTGCTATGGAGATTTGTAATGTCCGTGGAAAGAGTTGGATTCAGAAGGAAAATTCCTACAAGCAAGCTTAAAGAAGGCGATGTTCTTCTAGAATCAAAAGTTTGGGAGGGGTTGACGAAAAGACAGGTTAATAAGATAAAAAAATCTGTCAAGAGATATGTGATTGTTAAAGACGGTGTAAGATTTGGCCCAGTGTTCCCTATAGCATTGGTTTTCACATTTTTTGTAGGAGATTTCTTAGCATTGTTTCTTGGTTTTGTTTAATTAGATTAAACCTTACCTAAAAATTTTAGCAAAACTCGGAGTAAGAACTAGAAAATCCTCATCCACACCAACTATATCTCCCTCACTTGCAGTTATTGTTCTTTTCAGTTTTTCCACGCTTCTCTTCAATTCATTGATATCTTTTTGTCTAAGATCTTTTATCCTTAAAAATACCACAGTACCTTTTCTTACCATATCCTGAATCCTTTCAGTATCAGCAAACCTCTTTAACTCATCTATCTTTATTTTAACGTTTTTATCCATACCTTTAGATTCATCAACTTCAAAGTAGTCCCTTTCTTCCTTGTGCTTACCAAAAATTGCCATTTTTATCCGTCACCTATATAATTTATTATTTTCCTAGCCTTTATTTCTTTCTTCTTCAAGCAAACTTACTAAATTCCATATTTGCGTTCTTGTATAGATGGGCATGTTAGGATCGGCCATTAAGGAGTCTAGCTCATTGACCACACTGCTTACTTTGAGCTCCAAATTATCTTCTTGAGACATCAAAGTAGTCTTAGAATTTTCTATAACAGCTTTTATATTCTTAGGCACAGTCCTGTCTTCCAATATCATGTCCAATATACTCATAACCCTTTCCATATCAATCCGCTCCCTTATCTTAATATGTCTTTTCACTATAATAAAATTGTAAACTTACTTTATTATAGTTTTCAATTTATCCTGCAATTCTTTCAACTTATCTTTCAGCTTAATTTCCACAGTGTCCATAGACTTTACTTTTATGTTCATATCTTCTTTGAGCTCGTTAGATTCTTTCTTGAGAGC
>CAZPID010000162.1:0-1876 GCA_964586885.1 uncultured archaeon
CGGCAATCATGATAATTGGGTATATTCTAAAGTGGGTCATGATTTGATTAAGGCTTTTGCCCTAAGAAGAGACGACATAGATTATCTGGGCCGTGAATTTGGCTCTTTTGAACACAGGGGAGTCACGTTTACTTTAATTCATGGTGCCGGCGGCAGCGGCTATACGCTCAGCTCAGTACTGCAAAAACTTTTAAGATACGTTATGGAATATGAAAGTGATACAAACATACTTGATGTCGGCAACTATCATAAAGCTATTTATATGTATTACGGCGGCATTCATTCCTACCAGATTCCCACCACAAAAACCCCAGACGATTTTTCAAAGACAAGAGGACTTGCAGATTTCCTGGGGTTCTGGCTAAGAGATTTCACATTGGATAAAAAAGGCAACATAACTTCTGTTACTAACAGGTATTTTGATCAAAAGAAGATTTAGTACATTTGTAAAATACATAATCTTTAAATACCAAAAGATACCAAATAATATCATGTCTCAAATAAACTTAAGGCTATCAGAAGAATTGAAAAAAGAAGCTGAAAAATATGCACATAGGCATGGGTATAAAAATATACAAGAGTTTGCAAAAGAAGCCATAAGAACAAAAGTTTTTGAAAAAGAATCTATTAAAGAAACTTTGGAAATAATGAAAGACAAATCACTTATTAAAAGTATAAAAAGATCAAGAGAAGATGTAAGAAAAGGCAGGGTAATTTCTTGGAAAGAATTACAAAAAAGATGGGAGAAACAGCATGGAAAAAAGTAGGCTGTTTACTGAAAATTTTTCTAGAGCCTATATAAAATTGGATAAAAGTCTTAAACTAGTTATCGACAAGATGATAAATAAAATACTTAATAAACCTGAGTTGGGAAAACCACTAAAACATAATTTACATGGCCTGCGATCAGAAAGACGTGGTTCTGTCAGATTAATTTATGAAATTAAAAATGATATTATAATTTTTCATATCTTGAAACATAGAAAGAAAGTTTATAGATAACTTATCTTTAGCTTGCTACTTGTTGTATATTCAGCGTAGCGCTTTTTCCTTCCCCTGAGATACCAAAATTAAAAGTATACAGTCCTCCTGAAATCAAACATGGTGAAATGTATATATCCCACAAACCATCAGTGAAGCTAGTAGAATTAGTAAAGATTTCTTTTTCTGTAATGATGCTTGTTGAAACATCACCGTCATTAATTACACCAACAGTGCTGATTGCACTGCCGGAAAAATGAAGCTGTCTTACAGAGCATTGCTGTTCTTGTTTTGCAAGTGGTCCGCCGCCTACAATTAAACTGTTCCAGCCAATTTTCCCATCAGTGCTGTTTATAACAACACCAACAGTCATGCTGTTCTCATCAATATCTATACCAGAACACAAGATTAAGCTGTACTCGCCATTAGAAACTATAGTAGTCTTACTATCGCCGTTTTCCTTTATTATTGCTGTAGCATTTCCGCTGTTTATAGGAAGGCCAGTGGAATAGTCGAGAGCCTTTCCAGTTATTGTATAACAGAATATACCTTCTACTTCGAATTGCAGGCTTGTAGTTTTCTGAACTTGATTGTTGACAGCATCACTCGCATATGTGTTTAGCCATATATAATTCTCACTTACAGTCAAAGTGTCATTAAAGTCGTAGAAATATTTACTGCCGGTTAGAACAGCCATTGTATAATTAAATAAAGTGCCGTTTGGAAACTGTATTGTTGCAATCACACTAGTAACAGGATTCTGGCCGTCAGTAACATCAGCAGTCAGTCTTACAGTTTCAGACTGCTTGATCTTTGTTGAATTGAGAGCTTCATTTGATATCACAGGCAGACCTGTATCTATACTGCAACACAGCAAGTTTGGATAATAATCAGG
>CAZPID010000163.1:0-1821 GCA_964586885.1 uncultured archaeon
CACCGCTCAGCTCATTTCTGTGAACCAATCCGAACTCTGCCAGTTTAATTGGAAGATCCCTGTAGCTTCGTGGCCGAGTTTTGAATATTAATATAGCTCCTGGACAGTTCATTGGCCTGATAGCAAATTCCTCTTCATCTATATTGGTAAAGAACATGTCATCTTTAAAATGATCCCAGTGCCCGCTTATTTGCCACAAAGATTTATTTAGTATCATCGGTGTTCTTACTTCTTGATACCCTTGTTCTAATTGAACTTTTCTTGATAACTGTTCTAAAATGTTTCTAACTATCATACCTTTGTGATGAAAGAATGTCATACCTGAAGCTACTTCGTGAAAGCTGTATAAATCCAGATTCTGCCCTATAACCCTGTGATCATTTTCCTTGAGCTTCTCGGCTGCTATAGTTGGTCGCTTGCCCAATCTTTTCACAGTTTCTTTTATGTCTATCTTTTCTTCCTTACCAGCACCATAAACTCTAGATTGTTCAGCTAGCGGATGTCCTTTGACTGACATAGCAAGTTTTTTATTCCACCCAAACATAGCACGATGTGTTTCTATTTCCAACTTCTTGGCGTGCTTTTCCATTGATTTTATGATTTTCAAAGCTTCATTAGGCTTTGCTAGATCTCTGCTCAGATGTGCAAATGGGTAAATAAGAATCTTATTTGATTTAATCTTTCCAAGAAAATCTTTGGCTTCATTTATGGCTTTTATGGCTGTTTGTTCGTTGTCGCCCTTCTCAGCGCAAGTAAAAAGCACTAAAACATCTTCCAGCCTGTATTTCTTTTTTTCTGCCTCTTCGGCTAGCTTGATCTCTTTCTTCATTGGCTCGTATTCTATCCAATCTACATGCGTTTGCAGTATCCTCATAATAATCTAATTTAATTTTGTATAAATATTGTCTCGATTTCATCATGTGACTGTTTTATTTAATAAGACTTTCTAATTTCACAGTTTAAGATTTAAAATAATAACATAAATAATTCTTTGAATAGCCCCGTCGTCTAGTCATAAACTTTATAAATAATAAAAATTATAAAATATTTGTGGATTTGAAAAAAGAGTTGTCTAAATATTTGGACCTCAAAAGCGATAAAGGAATGGTATATCTCAAAGGATCAGGTTATAGAGTACGTGTCAAAAACATCGACAAAGACCTAGCCCTTCTTCTTGGTCTATGGTGGGGAGACGGATGGTTACTTAATAGGACTTTGGCTTCTAAGAATTGGGATTGGAGGATAGGAATAGTAGAAGATGATATAGAACTTCTTAAAGAATTTGACTTACTTGTAAAACATGTATTTAACATAGCCCCAAATTTCCATGACAGAAAAACAAAAATAGAAGTATATTTTAGTAATAGAATTGTTTATGAAATTTTAAATAGAATTTTTGGTTTCCCAGATGGTATGAAAAGGGGGAAATTGAAGATTCCAACACAAGTTTTAAAAAATGAAGAATTGGCAACCAACTTCCTAAAAGGTTTATTTTCGACAGACGGTAAGTTTGGTATTTATAATAACTATCCTCGTATAGGTATGGACTCTGCAACTAAAAAATTAATTGAGGATGTTAAAATATTTCTAAAAAAGCTCGGTTTTAATCCAAGAACCTATGTCTGGAACAGAAAGGGTGGGAATAAATTGTTTGGTTTGTATCTTTACGGCAAAAAGGAAGTAAAATTATTCTATGAAAAAATAGGTTTTATAGGAGAAAAACGTAAAAGGTTAGGAATTTATATTAATAATATAATCAAAAATTAGTCCCGTCGTCTAGACATATTAAAAATATGGGATAACGGTTAAGGATACGAGGCC
>CAZPID010000164.1:0-1819 GCA_964586885.1 uncultured archaeon
TGTAACCTTGTATAACTTCTGCTCTTATCCTATAATTTATTTCACGTTCTTTTTCACCTTCTTTATAAGTAACTACATATTGAACCCCTTCGGGATATTCTTTTAAATTTGTTTTACTCAAAACAATAATATCCGCAAAATATTTTTTATTATCAGGTATATCTAATATTCCTATTTTATTAGGTATAACTAATTTTCCTACCTTAAGTGTTGAACCTTCTATTTCCTGAATTTGTCCCATAAAGTAATCTTTAAATTCATCTACACGACCATCTTTTATAAGAGCTTCATCAAAAGCTCCAAAAGCTTTTATCTGTATAAATCCCATACTTCCACCTTTTTTATCTTTAGCACTATAAACTATAACTTTACTATTAATAGAGGGATCATAATGAAATCCTTGATAATGCAACGACTCAGAATCTATATTATCATAATCTTCATCTGTAAAAAGTTTTAAAGTTGCAGTAAATGTAATATTCTGTGTTGCAGTTTTAAGATCAACCAAATTACTTCTACCTATTTCCTCTACGGCTTCGTTTAATTTTTTATCTGCAAATCGAGTATGACCCATAGCTTGTGTTATATCTTCAGCATTTTTAGCCAATAATTCTTCATATTCTCTAAGTTCCTTTTTATAAGGATTATTTCTTTTCATATAATTATCATAAGCATTTTCCGATACTTTTTGTAAATATTCTTTAGTTCCTCCAGGATGAGCTATACCCTTTCCTAGTGCACGTATTCGTGCATCATGAGCAGCTTTTTTAGCTTTTTCCTTAAGTTCTTTATGTTCTGTGCTATCTATCCAATCTTTCGGATATCCAGCTTTGTTCATCAAACGAATCTCGTATGTTCTTACAGCATTTTTTCTTCTAAGTATTTCATCTTGTTCTTTTTGATATTTATCTATTGCATCTCTATATTTACCAGGATTTTGTCCTGTTATTCCTCTTTCTTTCATAAATTTTTCTTGTCTACTTATAGAATTTCTATATTCAACTTCTAATCCTTCTTTTGCTTTATATATATCCTGGGGTTTCTTATATTGATTTCCAAGAACCATAACATTAATGGGAACGGCAAAAGTAATTTCTCTATCCTCTAACTCTTGTTTTTGTCTATCTAATTTATACAAATCTGTTTTAATACTAACAGTAGTCTTTGCAAAACCCTCCTTAATAGCTGCGGCATTAAATAAGTCAGAAATCTCTTGTTTATAATAAAAATCTTTGTCATCTTTAAAAACTATTCGTTCAGCTTCTTTATCTTTTTCTAAAGCTACTAAATGAAGTTTATCAGATATATCTTCTAATTCTTCTGGTGTTAATGGATTATCTTCAGACATCATTCTTGCTCTGTTACTTATTTGCTGACCAGCAGAAGTTTTTTCAAATCCTGATAACTGTAAAGTTCTTAATATCCTATCAGTAGTTACACTTTCAATATGTTTAGTTTCAATGTAACCTGGATATTTTTGAAAATTAAAACCACCTATTTTATCTGATTTCATATCTTCTAGAATTTTTGTTACTTCCTCAAATTCATCAACTCCTTCCATAATTCTATATAAACCTATTCCAGACTGACCAGCAGCAGCTCCTCCTCCTTCCGTATATGTTTTAACAGCAGCAGTATATTTTAGTAAATTCTCAGGTCTCAAATGATCAAGATTTCTAACTGTTTCTTCATTTTTGGCAACATTCTTTTTAGTAGATATAGCAGTTTGAAGGATAGGATCTCTTGCTAATTCAGTTGCCATTTTTTGTATTGCTATATCATCTTGCATATCTGTCTTAGATTTACTATATATAGTTTC
>CAZPID010000165.1:0-1788 GCA_964586885.1 uncultured archaeon
TTGGTTTAGTCTGCTTCAAGCAAGGAGGCTAATGCTTGATAATAATATAAAGCGGATATTTGTTACATTTGACGACGAAGTGGTTGGAATAATTACAGAGTGGGATATAGCCGAATTTCTAGGTATGTTTAGAAAAGTATCAAAAGGTGTCCAATGGTTTAACAAACTAAAAACTGTAAATGTGGAGAATATAATGAGGAGGGATGTTGTCAAGGTTAAAGAAGGTAGCACTTTGGGAGACGTTGTTAAACTTATGATGAAACATGATGTGGGCGGTATGCCTGTTATTAGTGATCATAATAGACTAGCTGGTATAATTAGTAAGACTGATATATTGAAGGCTGTTAGTGGATAGTATTATTTTAACGCTTTAACCATATCTTCCAAAAGCTTTTTAGGATCAGAAGATTTCACAAATGCTGAAGCTAGTAATACTCCTTTTGTGCCTAGTTCAATAGCAGATTTAACATCTTCAGCTGTAGATATGCCTGCACCACAAAGAGGTGTTATTTTTGGATTAATTTTTGAAACTGTATTAACGAATTCTTTCACGTCTTCTGGTTTAGTTTTAGATATAGACTCCCCCGTACCTATCAATACAGGATCTTCATAAGCAATGTAATCCGGGTTTAAGATAGCTATCTCCTTTGTACTTTCCATACTATCTGAACAAACAATGGTGATCAAATTGTATTTATTTGCTAATTCTATACATTTAGTTATGTCTTCATGTGATAACTTTTTTTCTGAGTGGTTTATCAAAATTCCTGTGACCCCTGATGCTTTAACTGAAAATGCTGTAACATGTCCTGTATTTTTACCTGATTCTACCGGGTCTATATGTTGAGCAAATGTTTTAACGCCCAGGCTTGAAATAGATTTTAAATCTGTGGGTTGTGAACATAAAATGATTTCTGTATCATTATAATTGTTAGAAACTTCTTTACAAACATTGGCAAGCTTTACTGCATTTTCTCCAGTAGATTCTTCATAAGTTTTTAAGTTTATTACTATGGTTTTCATAATTTAACACTTAATTTCAGAATAAATAACAGTTTAAGGATTAAGAACTTTTATCTTCAATTCTTTAGCCTTCTTCAAAATGTCTTGTTTTTTCTTTTTACCAACAGTGTGTCCGATTTTAACAGCTTCTTTTTTAGCATCGATTTTTTCTAAATCTTTTGTATTGTGAATTAATACTTCCTTGAACCCTGATGGGTGCAAATACCTTAAATTTTTAGGTGCGCCATAAGCTGGCGACGGCATCTTTATTTTACCGCCCTTCTTTAAAATTATCTTACTATGTTTACCCTGTGGCTTGCGCCAGCTTTCACTAAGTCTACCATAGCTTTGTGACAGCCATCTTTTAAATGCTGGTTTTTTTCTAGGGTTCATTTTAATCGCCTTTACTTGTGATCCAAATTCCATCTTGGAAAATTTTTTTATCATAGCCTGTTATTCTTGTGGCAAGCTCTATGTTGCCGGCAGTTTGACTTACTTCATCAATATCTATACCACTGACAGTGATGTCTTGGTTTTTAACATCTACCTTTGAATCGCCCACAACCTTCGCTGTCCTTGGTTTTCTTTCACCTACGAAGTTCTGTATAATCACTTTATCTTTCTCTACTTTTACTGTAGTTGGGAAATGGCTGAATACTACTTTCAATTTATATATATAACCATCCTTTACTCCTTCAATCATGTTTCTTATATGTGCTAGGGTTGTGCCTACAATTGCTCTTTGTTTCTTTTTATCTGATTTTGATGATACTTTTATTCTTCCAT
>CAZPID010000166.1:0-1753 GCA_964586885.1 uncultured archaeon
ATAGCAGGTATAGAAGCCATTACTAAAGCAGCTTTTCTTAAGCCCTTACCCTGATAAGGCTGATCACTTCTTATGATATCCTCCCTAGTTTTTTCCTCTTTCTCCCATGTCTCTTTCGTATCAGGGGTATTGTCTTCAAAATTTTTTCTTAGTTCCGACGGCAATTTTTTACTGAAAAGTTTAGAAAGATATCTAGCAAGGTATATAGGAAAGAAAAGTCCTTCATTTATTTCTTTCCTACGATCGTCCTCATTCATATAAATCTAAAAATAAATTGTTTAAAAAATATTTAAATCTTCAGAATTACGAAATGCGTAAACTTGCATGTTAGAATACTGATAAAAATAAATTTTATAAATAAGATTTAATTGTATCAATGCCTTTTTCGCTTAACTTGAAACCCTCTTTAACATGTAAATCAGAACCAGTATCTTCGATATGTACAGTAACTGGAACTTTGAACTCATGTGATTCAAGGAGCATACTATTTTTTAAATCATACAGTCTTGATAAAGTTGGCGCATATTGTGAATTTTTTAATCCAAAAATTATATCATAAAATGGGACAAATCCAGAAAGTTCTTCACATTCCTCTTGATTTTCATACACATTTTTCAAAAGTTCTAAATCCTTACTAGATATTATGTTACTATGTTGCTCGTTCATGCTAATCTATAAGAAAAAAAACTATTTAAATAGATCATCAATTATTATTATTTCTATACAAAAACAAGGTGAATTATTTATGGTAAGAACAGGACCAACAAATATCTATACGAAAAACTTGATAGTAGAATTGAGAAATAAATCTAGAGAACAGAAGGCGTTAATATGGAAAGATGTAGCCAAAAAACTGGAAAAGCCTAGAAGACAAAGAGTAGAAGTAAATCTTTCTGACATAGATAGGAATGCTAAAGATAATGAGACTGTTTTAGTTCCAGGCATTGTACTGTCTAATGGTAGTCTTAGCAAATCATTAACTATTGCTGCTTGGAAATTTTCTGAAGGTTCGATTAAAAAGATTGGAAAATCCAAAAGCAAAGGTGTAAGTATAGAAGAATTAATGAAAACAAATCCCAAAGGAAGTAATGTAAAAATAATGGTGTAGTTTATGAAAATCTATAATGTAGAAAATCAGATACTAGGAAGATTGTGTTCTGTTATAGCAAAAAATTTGCTGAAAGGAGAAAAGGTAACAGTAGTAAATTGTGAGAAGTCTGTCATTTCTGGTAATTCTAAATTGCTTGAAAAAACATATCTGGAAAAGCTAAAACGTGGTGATGTCTACCATGGACCATTCTTTCCAAAATATCCTGATGCAATATTTAGAAGAACAGTCAGAGGCATGCTACCATGGCATAAGACATCAGGTAGAAATGCTTTTAAAAGTTTGAAGGTTTATATAGGAATACCTGAAGAATTTAAAAATAAGAAAATGGAAAAGTTGGAAAAGTTTGATGCTAGCAGACTTAGAACAAAGTTTATAAGTTTAGGTCATATATCACTTTCAATGGGAGCTGATAAAAGATGGTAAAAAAGAAAAAGGAACAGAAAGAGGGAAAGAGAAAAGATATAGCTACCGGTAAGAGGAAACTGGCTGTAGCAAGATCACATGTAAAAGAAGGCGATGGAAAAGTTAAGATAAATTCTGTACCTTTAGAACTTTGGGGGAATGAATATCTAAGAATGTGGGTCAGAGAACCATTAGTTTTAGCAGGTGATTTGGCGAATAAAGTAAATATCAATATTTTCA
>CAZPID010000167.1:0-1715 GCA_964586885.1 uncultured archaeon
GGAAGAAACTTCCTAGAGTTTACAAGCTGGAGGAAGCTGTAACATTTACCAAAGATCTTGACCAGACTCTTGAATTATACAATGAGGAAAATAGTGTTAAAAAATTATATGGACCTTTTGAAAAATATGACACTGTTAAGCTCCCAGATACCATAAAAAAACAAGTTATAGACATGGATGTAGCAAAACTATTTGATCCTTTTATACACACAGCAGACGATGAAAAAGAATTTAAAGAAAAAGCTAAAATTGTATCTGTTTTATCAAATCAGTTAGCTGAAAATGTGCCAATAGCAACTATTTATGATAAAGATGGAAAAGAGATCGGTAAAGAATTTACAGGCATTCCTATAGGAGTATACTACCAGAATGAAACTATTCCAACATATGAAGAAAGACTTTCTAAAAAAATAGATAATTACACAACAAATCCTCCTGCATTGCAGAAAATTTATGATCCAAAAACAGGGAAAGCTACAACTGACATTAGTAAACTACTTAAAAAATACATTGTATGTAAGCCTAACAAATAATAAAATACTTACTCTTTTTTCTCTTCTTTACATTTGCAATTATCGCCGCAAGATTCACAGCTACAGTCTTTACATGCCATAAATATTAACAAGAGTTAAAAGCTAATAAATGTTATAAAACAAATTATATCGATGGTTTATATGGAAAATGAACAGAAAGTAGTAATTCCAGGTGACGATCTTGGGAAAAGAGAAGGGAGAAAACTTGGAGTCGGCGTATACGTGGAAGGTGATCATATATTCTCAAGTGTTTTAGGTGTTCCTAGAATTAAAGAGGATGAGGCATTTGTCATACCGTTTTCTGGTGTGTATATGCCAAGACCAAGAGATATGATAATAGGAAATATAAAAAGTGTGGAAGTCTCTGGGTGGTTTGTAAACATAAATTCGCCTTATCTTGCATTCATGCCTATGTCTGAAAGCACAGATAGATATTTAGACACGTCACGTACAGATTTGAGCGATGTATTTTCTATTGGTGATAACATATACTGTAAAATATCCAAGGTTACAAAGACTAAAAATGTTCAGGTATCAATGATGGAAAGAGGAGCTAGAAAACTTGATGGTGGAATTTTAATTGATGTAATTCCTACAAAGGTTCCTAGAATAATTGGAAAGGCTGCAAGTATGCTTAAACTTATAAAATCCAGGACTGGCTGTAATATTCTTGTTGGACAGAATGGTGTCATATGGATAGATGGAACTGATAAGGCAAAAGCGATAGAAGCAATTTTGACTATAGAAAAAGAATCTCACATGAGAGGTCTGACAGACAAAATTAATCAACTGTTGGGTGGATAAATTATGGGAAAGAAATCTGACGTGCCTTTGATAAAAGATGGGAAAAGAATTGATGGTAGATCTCCAGAGGATCTAAGAGAAATGGGTATGAAGACAGATGTTGCAGATAATTCTAATGGTTCAGCAGAAGTTAGTTTCGGCAATACTGCTGCAATAGCTGCTGTTTATGGTCCAAGAGATCTTTATCCTAGGTTTTTACAGAAATCTGAAACAGGAATAATTAGAGTTAGATATAACATGCTTCCATTCAGCACAGATGACAGAAAGTCTCCAGGCCGTGATAGAAGAAGTACTGAGCTATCCAAGGTTATAGGACTAGCTTTGGGGCAAGATACTATGTTATCAGATTTCCCAAAGTCTGTTGTAGATGTTTTTATT
>CAZPID010000168.1:0-1714 GCA_964586885.1 uncultured archaeon
AGGAAGAAAGAGCTTAAGATTTTTGCTCCGGAAGCTGAGAAATTTGTATCTAACATAATGAACTTGGGATATTTTGGTACAAGATTTCCAGTGAACGCTATAGATGTGCCCTTTGAAGGCAATAAGATAACAAAAATAGATGAAGCAGATGACTATGAAATTCTATCTATACCTGTATTACATACTGTACCATCAGTGGCTTACTGCTTTAAGGAAAATGACAGATGGGCTATAGAACTGGATAAATTAAAAGAACTTGGATTAAAAAGAGGATTTTGGTTGAAGAAATTAAAAAAAGATGGAAAGACTGATTACAAAGGTAAGGAGGTTAAAATAGAAGATGTTGGGAAGTTAAAGAAAGGCTTGAAAGTGATTTACACTGGCGATACCAAACCATGTGACAATGTAGTTAAGATTTCTGAAAATGCGGATCTTTTGATACACGATGGGACTTTTCTAGACTTGGATGACGCAAAGGGCAAATATCATGCAGATGTTAAACAAGCAGCTGAAATAGCAAAACGATCTAAAGTTAAACAGCTTGTACTAACCAATGTTAGCAGAAGGTACACAGATACCAAACCACTCGAAAAAGAAGCGAAAACTGTTTTTGAAAACTCTAAGGTGGCTTATGATTTCATGAAAGTAAAGCTCAAAACTCAACAGTAAGCATTATAAATGGGGCTCCTAAAACAAACCTAAGGAATTTTTTAATTTCTTTTATATAGGTATTAAGAATTTCACTAACATTTCTATAACAACTAAAGCTATGACTCCGCCTATGATGTGTTTGGGCTTCAGCTTTATCAATACTTTTTCTTCTTCTGTGTATCTTACTAATCCTCCTATTCCCATTGGCATGTATATTTTACTGCTGTCCTTGACCATTTTTCTCAACTAATAATTCTATTTACTTGTATTTATTTAAAAAATAAGAAGTTGGTAATGCTGAATTTAGCCCATCTTTTGTTTTTATGATGGCATTCGTCTAAGCAGGCATCTAAAGACCTTTGCATATCACAGAGCAAGCTGAACCGTTTCATTCTCACAGCCACGATACTCAATTTGCTATCATAGTTTATCCGCGGATGCAAGATACCGTTTCTGATTTCAGCTTAGCCTTCTCAGACTATAAGCGCTTTACTTATACTCTCACATGGACGGAACTTCCTCACTTCCAGTTTAACTTGGAAGCGAAGCCATCTTATCAGCTTTACCAACGAAAAATATGTATCTTTCGAACTTATAAATCTTGTTTATGAAACATGTGATCTACTATAACACGAAGTCGCCGAAAGTGGCTTAAAGATTACTAATCAAGTCAACTCTTTTCTGTCTGTATTTTTTTCTTATACTAATGTGTTCAAGTTATTCAGTGGGCCGAGACCGGGAATTTCAGAGCAAAACTCTTTTGAACCCGGCCTGAAGGATCCACAGTCCTTCGTGCTAACCATTTTAGTTTTTAGATGACTACACAATCTCGGCCATTAACTGTATAATAAAACTATGTTGATGAAAATAAATCTTTAAATACCTTCTTTATACTAACCTTTATATTGCCTCATGGACTTGGCGTTTGAACTTTAACAGAACGTCGAGACAACTTGACAGTGGATGAAAAGTTCTATTCTGTTCATGAGTGTATAGTTAGCATTAAATCCGGAGTTGCATTCAGGATAGGTCGATAATTATTGGTGAAACCTAAGGTAGAGAA
>CAZPID010000169.1:0-1690 GCA_964586885.1 uncultured archaeon
ACCTGTTTTAAGGCAGGCTTTCCTAGTGATAGTTTTATATTTTTAACAAGTATTTTTTCAAATCTTCTTCTGTTATGACCCTTAAGGGCCAATTCTCCATAGTGAACTAGAACTACTTTCATAGTTATTCATTTAGTGTTAATTTAGATAACTCAAACTAATAGATATTCAAATTTCAAAAACTCTATTATCATCAGAAGGGGCAATAGCATCAAACCCTTTATCTTTAAGTTCTTGTGCAAATTTTTCTGTTTTATCCCCATGTACACAAAACACTTTCTTTGGATTAACATGTTCTATAAATTTAAATAAATCATCCCTACCTACATGACTTGAAAAGTCTAGCTTTTTAATTCTCATCTTTACTTCAAAATTTAAATCATATTTTTCATTTACATAACTGCCTGTGTTTAGAAGTATATTTCCTGGCGTGCCTTCAACTTGAAATCCTGAAAGTATTATACTACAGTTTCTTTTAGAGTAAAGCTTTTTTAAATATAGCATTACTGGCCCTCCTTTAAGCATACCGCTTGTAGTAAGTATGACTGATGGCTTTTTTAATATTCTTTCTCTTTGATGGCTTTTTCTTATATACTGTGCTTTCTTCAAAGCCTTGTCCATGCTTTTAGGATTTTTAAGAATTTTATTATTTTTGTTAATTATAGTAATTCCTTTCTTAGCCATGCCATCGATGTAAACAGGATAGTCTATTCCATATTTATCTAAAATCAAAAGCAGCTCATCTATCCTTCCGACAGCAAAACCTGAGACTATAGCATTACCATTATTGGCCAAAGTTTCTCGTATAGTATTTATCAATTCTTTTTCCTGTGATTCTCTACTAGGATGATTTCTATCAAAATATGTTGACTCTGTAATTAATATGTCAGTCTCAGGAAGTTTTTTTTCACATCCTTTTATCAGATTTGTATCTTCTGTATTAAGATCTCCTGTGTACAACAGCTGCTTGCCAGCAATCTTCATTCCTATTATTGCAGATCCTGGAATATGGCCTGCATCAAATAGAGTGACACTAACGTCATTCATCAGCTTAACAGGTTTGTTATATTCAACAATAACGAATTTCTTCATTGTCTTATCGACATCAGCTTCATCAAATTTCAGCTTTACACCTTCTTGTTTGTTAATTTTTATAGAATCATATAGGAGTAATTCTGTAAGTCCTTTTGTGACTTTGGTCGAATGTATTTTCCTAAGACCGTTTTTCTTTACAAGTAATGGTACGGCTCCAGAATGATCAAGATGACAATGGCTTAAAAATGCGTCTGTTACATCTCCTTTTATCTCAATTGGAAAACTAGGCGGGTCATCGGAAACTTTAATGCCATAATCCATCACTATTCTGTTGGTTCCATCTTCAACAAGTATACCGCTCGCGCCAACATCGCCTGCCGCACCAAGAAAAGAAATTTTTGCCATAAACCTATTATTATTTAGTGTTAATTAAATACGTGGTTCTAAATTTGTTAGTTAAAGTAGATAAAATTATCATACAATAAATTACTAAGACTTTTGGTACTCATGACCACAATCATTACAATAACTGTACTTACCTTGCTTTAAAGCAAATAGTCCCAAAAACCATGATAAAAATGGGTCTTTATTTTTTAATTCATTCGACTTTTTTCTTAAAGGATCATCATATTCACCACTAGTATTTTCACTACCG
>CAZPID010000170.1:0-1682 GCA_964586885.1 uncultured archaeon
CTTGGTTGTAGGAAGCAAGCTGAGAATTATAAAAACCCTGCCATTTTCATTAACATTTGATCATAGGATTGTTGATGGAGCTTATGCTGCCAGATTTTCTAATTTTATTATTGAGAAGCTTAGTAATCCGAAAGAATTATCTAAATAGAATTTACTAATGGTATTACTTCAAGTCCATCGAATAAACTAGAAATTTCACTTTTCATTTCATGTAATTTTTCAATTACCTTATCTTTATCGTTTATAGTTTTGTTTTTTACTAGCCTATATTCAAAAGAATTTAGAACCTCTTTTATTTTAGAAGAATGTTCAATGGCATTAGATGTAATAATCCTGGATTTAATTTTATCCAAGTTTTCTAAAACACGATCCTCATTTATTATACCGTTATTTACTACATTGTTTATCATGGAAATGGACGAAGCAATTTCCGGATATTTGTCATATATATTTTTACTAAATTCATCCACGTCTTCATAACTTGGTTGCAGTTTTTCAATCCTTGATGACATTGTAGTTATGTATTTGTTAACGTTCTCTTTGAATTTATCAGAATCTCTGTTTTCTTTGTAGAATGTGTAAAATTTTGCAAAGTAATTTAGAAGCATTTTTCTGGGATCTGTGGTACCGACAACTTTTTCTGCAAGATTTTTCAACTCCTCTTTTTTCATTCCATAAACTTTGTCTGTTATGAATGAAATCTCTAGTGAATGATAAAAATTATTTTCGTCATCTACTTTTGTTTTCTCCCACTCTTTCAAATGTGACTCATTCTTTTTTGTAGTTTCGGGAGTTCCCATTTCATATTGTATAAGCCATTCCACATAATTCCTATAACCATCATAATATCTTTCCAGTTCATCCCTTTCAAAAATATTTTTATCATCAGATTTTAGGATGGAATTATAAATGATTGCTTTATAGTTCTTTTCAAAGAAATTCCTCTTTCCCTTTGGTTCCGGCGGGAGGATGTTGCTTTTGAAATTGTCAAAGTCCATCTTATCAAAGTAATTCTCCAAATATTCCCAGTTTATATCTACAAAGTCTTTAAACTCTGTTTTGAATAGTGTCATCTGCTTTTTATTTATTTCTGAATAGTCGGCGAACTCCATGGTCTTGTTTTTCAAACCTCCGATTTCATCGAATTCAAACAAGATTCTCATCAAGCCGTCGTAGTAAGAATACTCGTCTTTTATTTCCAGCCTTCTTTCCAATGTTCTGCTGTCAGAATCATATACCCATTCTTTTCCCCCTTTGGTTTTCAAGTAGATGATTTTTGATTTTTTGAGCACTTGTTTCTTGTCCTTTATGTTTTTTATCTTTTCTTTAATCCTGCTCCTGTCAGAATCTTCTAGTAGTTTCAATCTGTTGTCCAAAATAGAATCCATGTAATTTGCAGCCTTTACAATCACATCTAAAGCACTCTTTCTGGCTATAAATGTATCTGCGTAGCCTTCCACTTTATCAAGCACTCTCAACAGCTTAGGGTGTTCGTTCCTGAACCTGTTTTCATCTTCTACTATATCTACAGCCTCCTGCAAATCTGAGGATGTCTTGGAATAAATACTTGCCAGTCCCATATTTCTCATGTTTTTTACTGATCTCTTAATTTGTTCTATATCTGACTTCTGTCTCAATGTGTTTTGTATGTTCTCTACTACCTTTTCCAATGTGCTTGAAAT
>CAZPID010000171.1:0-1680 GCA_964586885.1 uncultured archaeon
GGCTCAGTTGTAGTGAAAATAATCCAACCGCCTAAACCCATTATCAATCCGCCTATAATAACAGCAATTGGCATAAGAGGCAGCTGCATATGCCCTTTCTTCGTCTTGATTTTATAGTAGCCTATCTTATGGGCGTCTGGATGTTTTGATATATCTATTGCTGCAAAGCTGAAAGGTCTAGTCATCAAAGTTTGTTTCATCAGCCAATAAACTATTACAGGCAACACCACATTGTACATCACCACAAGCAGCATAGGCTTTATAGCTTCTGCCAAGAATATCGTCATTATAGGAAAAAGAATTATAGTCAAAACAGGCAGCATTATACCTATGTAATTTATCAATGCTACAGGTGTAGTTAGTTGCGCAGTATATCTTTTCATCCTTTCCATGTTCCTATCAAGAAGTACGTCTATCGATTCTTGGTACATTTCTTCCCTCTCAGAAGTACTTTTCAATACGGATGTTCTGATTATGTCTATGGATTCTGCAAACTCTTCATTCTCTTGTCTCCAAGTATCAGCGTAAAATTCTAATGCTTGGTCTGGATTTTCAAATTTTCCTATTTCCATATCCCATGCTACTTTTTTTAAGCTTCTACCAACAGGACCAGATATGTTTATAGCCGCAAATAACAATGCATTTTCAAGACTGGGTATTATTCTTAAAGAAATTACCATGTATAGAATAGAAAGAAGCAAATCAGAAGATGCACGTATTCTATAGTATTTCACATTCAGCGACGGATAAATAGATATATAGTATGCTATTCCCAAGCCAAATCCAAGCGAAAGCATTCCAAATAACGATTCTATAAAAAGAAAAAGCGGAATAGATAAACCAATACCCAATATTGCTGTTAAAATTGCAGCCGAATAAACACTCGAAACTTTAACTCTTGTCTGTGTGAATGCTAGCTGTGCAGAAACTTTTTTCTCCGTTTCCTTGCCTAAGGGTATTGTTATTAGAAATCTTCCAAGAGAATTGCATATCTTTTCAAACCATGTAGACTTTTCTTTTTCCATTTCAGCTTTCAAATATTTTATGTATTCTCTAGGTACTACCATCAGCAATCTAAAATAAATTTACTAGTTTGTAGAAATAAAGACTTCTTATCATGGAACCATTAAAAATAATTGCCGGAATTTTTGTCAATAATTACAATCAAATTTTGTTTTCTATGAAGAATAACTATAAATCATCTCCTAAAAAATCTTTATAAGCATATAGTACTAATGATTATTTTGTGACTAGTATGTCAGAGTAAACTCCATCATTGGTTTGTTTACTTAGTGCTATGATCACACTTCTATTTCTGATGTTTTACCAATGAAGAAATGGGTACCTTGTGAGCATTCGTTTTGATGCAAATCCGTATGTTATTTATGGATTGAAGGGTTGATTGGCTAATGACTGTAGACTAATAAGTCTGATTGAAAGATGAAGAACGAACTGTCTCAACGAGGTCGTAAAAAGATGATGCTGCCATAGGAAACAAGCAATTAGCAATAATTACAAGTGAACATTTTCTGGTCTAAAAGATCCAGCAAATTAACGCTGCTCCCAGTTGGTGGATAACTTGGCTTTCTTTACTGATGAAGGATGCGCCAAGCTGCAATAAGCTCAGGCTACTCGCACGGAGAGTTTGAACCTGAGATTTCTTAATGGGATTCCTCAGCT
>CAZPID010000172.1:0-1660 GCA_964586885.1 uncultured archaeon
GATTACTATTGGACCTATGGAAACATACCAGCCATTGTCGGAAATTCTTTCAACAAGCTTGTTGTCACCAAAAAGATGAAGGTGAACTTCTTTTGCATCTTCTTGCTCTAAAATCTTTACAACATCTTCATACGAATCTCTAGAATGTACAGTCAAAGGTTTTTTGATTTCCTTTGAAAAGCTTATCATTTGTATAAAAATGTCTCTTTGTTTTTGCTGCCATTCGTTTCCCTTTACCCAAAAATAATCTAAACCTACTTCGCCTACAGAAACAATTTTGTCTTTATTAGTTTTTACTGCTTCTAGATAATCTTCTATTTCTTTCTCGTCAATTTCCTTTATAAATTCAGGGTGCAAACCTGCAGAAGCAAATACAAACCCTTTAAACTTTTTCACTATGCCCATTGTCAATTGAAAATCCTTAGGATGAGCACAACTTGTTACTACTGTATTTAATTGTTTTTTACAATTTTCAATTACTTGATCCCTGTCAGAATCATAATCACTTTGTTCTAAATGGCAATGACTATCAATCATAACTTAAATTATTCATTACCGAAAGCTTTAAATACCATCATATATACTAAAAGATTAAATAGAGTGTGGTTTTTTGAATAAATTTAAAATTAAAGTTGAAAACATAGTAGCTTCTGCCACTTTAAACATAAAGATACCTCTTAACAAAATAGTAAGTAAAGTAGAAGGCATGGAGTATGAGCCTGAGCAATTTCCTGGCGTCATTTATAGAATGAAAGAACCTAAAGCAGCTGCTCTTATTTTTGGTTCTGGAAAGATAGTATGTACTGGTGCAAGAAGTATAGAGGATGTTAAAACTGTGGTAAAAAAGGTTGTTAAAATAATAAGAAGTATTGGAACAAGTGTTCCTAGGAATAACAAACTTCAAGTAGAAAATATAGTTGCTTCAGCTAAGCTTGATGGAAGATTAAATCTTGATAAGATAGCTTTTAATCTTGATAATTCGGAATACGAGCCTGAGCAATTTCCTGGTCTCGTGTATAGAATGACTGAGCCTAAAGTTGCTTTTCTACTTTTTGGTTCGGGAAAAATTATATGTACAGGTGGCAGAACAGTTAAAGATGTGAAAATTGCTGTAGAAAAGGTTCATAAAAAATTGAAGGGCATAAAAGCTATTATAAAAGAACCGAAATAAATTTATTAATTTTTACTAAAACTTTGACTCAAATTTCATTCCGAAACATTTCAGTAATTGCTAATTTTTTTATTCCTTTAAGTTAGTGATTATAGTATGGAAAAAGAAGAAATTATTGAAAAATTTTCTGGATTTTTAACAGAACATTACTATACGGATATAACTAATGCTGCAAATGAGGGTAAGAAGTCGATAGAAATAGATTTCAATATTCTGGAAAGATTTGACGTAGAATTAGCAGACAATTTACTTGATAGATCTGAAGAAGTAATAAATTTTTTCAAAGAATCATTAACAAATATAGACATACCAGATACCAAAATGAATTTAAGGTTTTTCAACCTTCCTGAATCTAGAGATATAAGGATAAGAAACGTAAGGGCTGAGCATATAGGCAAGATGATCGTAATCGATGGCATGGTCAAACGTGCTAGTGATATAAGACCAGAAGTATCAGAAGCTATCTTTGAATGTATAGAATGTGGTACT
>CAZPID010000173.1:0-1609 GCA_964586885.1 uncultured archaeon
GCTGTTTGTCAACAATGAACTGATTGCCTTGTGGAGGAACAGCAGGAAGGGCATCAGATATTTTGACAAGGAAAGCGGCATTGGTCTCAGGGGAGCTGTCGACGACATCCTGCAAAAGGGCAACAAGCTGATAGTGCTGGACTTCAAGACAAGGGGATTCCCGTTAAAAGAAGACACAGCCCATTACTACAAAGACCAGCTTAATGTCTACAACCTGCTATTGAGAAAGAACGGCCATGACACCGAGGATTACTCCTACCTGCTTTTCTTCATTCCCAAGGAGATAAACGACAACGGGGATTTCATATTCGACACGGAGCTTGTAAGAATGGAAGTGGACGTGGAGCATGCCGAAAGACTGTTCAAAAAAGCCGTTGCTGTCCTGGAAGCAGAGATGCCCGAGCCTTCCGATAACTGCAAATTCTGCAAATGGAATGAGGACAGGGTATAAAATATTTTGACAAAGTATCAATCTGCTTATGGGTATGCTTGAGATTGGGAAGAAGGAATTGGAGAGGATACCTTTGCCGTTGATGAAGAATGTGAGGAAATCTTTAAATGTAGTCTGATTCTTTTTTATTTCTCATGTCTACTTTTATATTTAACAATTAGATATAAAATTCCAACAATAGTTCCAATGACGGCTAGCATACTTAACACAATAATTATAGCATTTGATGATGATACTGGAGTACCAGCTGGGGCTTCAGTTCCATGATGAGCGTCTATATATGGAACAAACAAAACAAACATTAGCAAAGCCAACGACCAATACTTAGTAATTTTATGGAGTTGATTTCTCATATCTATCACTCTAATTTATTTAAGGTATAAATATTATCTGTATGACTGAACTTTTAAAATATTTGTTCATTGGTCGATACATAGTTTCCTTTAATTTTATCCATATCTTTAGAGGTTTTTATATTATTATTAATAATATTTTTAAGAGGGATAAGAATTGAAAATAATAGAAGTCTTGAAAACACGAAAACATTTGTTATTAGCAATAGTTTCTTCATTGATAATGGCAGTTATCTACATATACACACAAGTTCTTGGAATAGTTCAAAATATTGACTTATGGTTCACAGTAATTCCGTGGTATAATGCGATTTTATTTACTATTTTTGTTGCTTTATTCGGCATAACACTGTCATTCCAAATATATAATTGGAGACAACCCAAAGTCTGTCCAACCAATGTAAAAGTTAAAGGCATGAGTACAAGTTCAGGTGCCACATTTAGTATATTTATGGTTGCACAATGTCCAGCTTGTGCGTCTCTTGCTGTATTGTTTCTGCCAGTCAGCGTAGTTGGATTCTTCACGCAATTCGGTTGGTTGATAACTATGTTTGGTATTGGGCTTTTGCTGTTCACGCTCAATTATCTAGGCGCATTTAGGAAATAAGAGTATTGGTAAATGCCAGATGAATTTTCTTGTGAAATTTGTAAATATTTTATAATATTAAAATATTTTGTATAATACATTTTACGAATCAAACTTAAATCTTTATAAACTTTAGCATTATAATACATCATATGAAAAATCTATCATATGAAATGTTCTTTAAAGCATTCTCAAATAAAACAAGGTTTGAGATTATAA
>CAZPID010000174.1:0-1605 GCA_964586885.1 uncultured archaeon
CAATGATCAAATCTGAGTTAAGCGATCTTTCCATAGCTTCTTCTGCATTATCAAAACTGTCCATTTCTAATTCTACATTTGATGCAAAACCAAAGTGTAAATCAGACAATACAGAAATTTTCATACGAATAAAGTATTATGCGCAAGATTATTTAAAAACTAGCCAACATGCTGACATTCTGTCTATAAACACTTTGACGGACCAAAATCACATTTGTCATTACCGTTGCCATTGCCATTGCCATTACCGTTGTCATGACCATTCTCTACCTCAGGCTCATCACCAGTTTCCATCTCAGTTTCGCCACCAGTCTCTACACCAGTTTCTACACCTTCTGTGGCTTGGTTTATTTCAATACTGCTATGGTCAGGAAAACGATTACCTTTGTAAAAGAAGTTTCCATCTATCTTTTTATCATCAGATGGCACAGGTCCCATATAACTGAATATCTTGTCATCAGTATGCTTTTCTCCACTTAACATATAATTAATAGCAGCTTCTTTATCCATAGACCACAATTTATTAATAAAATCTTTTTGATTATCATTGAACTTTTCATATTCATTCTGCCGTTTTAACAGTTCTGTCAAGAGTTCACCTTCATCAGAATTTACATCAATCCAAATATGATCAGAAGGTGGATTGTCTAAACTAAAAGTATGAAGACCGTGTGCACTATAAACTGTCTCATCAGCATTACTTTTGTAAAAGTAATTATTGCCGAACTTATTATCTTCAGATGCTGTATATACAAGTTTCCATACAGAACCGAACTTGAAATCTATAGTTTTTTGTTCACCACTTAATGCATGTTCTTTTGCTTCTTGACCATTCATTGACCTCAAACTGTCAATAAAGTTTTTCTGTTTAGAGTTATCATAATTTATACTACCTTGCCAAGTTAACAGCTTCATTAACATCTTTCCTTCGTCGGATTCAGGATGCACATATCCGAGATATAAGCCTTTACTAATAAAACCATCACCAAATTTATAATCTTCAGTAGTATTAGGTAATCTAAAATTAGGGTTGTCGCGACCCCCAGTTATTTGTAAATCCTCCGTCAGCATTCTGTCTGTAGTGTCCCAATTACCAGTCATTTTCAATAAATTGGAATATAAAACTTTATGTTTCTTCATCATATCAATCTCTTCTAAAATTTCCTTCTCTTTACCATCTTTCAAATCCTTTATAATCTTACCTTCATAAGAATCATGACTTATAGTCTCGTAACGTGAGGTTGGTTGCTCGCTACTTCCATCATCAGCATAAGCAGTAGGCATAACAGGTACACCCATAAATAACAATAATGCAAGACTAGCAATACCAGAATAAACGAGACCTTGTCTGAATTTGGGATATTTGTTCAATCCTGATAAAAGTTTTTTAATTACGTTTCCAGATTGTGGTTTGTTTGACACATTTCTGTACATGTCAGTTCCATTAAAATTTCCTTCAAATTCCACGTTACCACTTTCTAAAAGTTCTAAGTTATGTTTTTCAATTTCAGCCTGTACTTTCTTACCTTCTATACTGTTGTTAGAGTAATACTTCAACGGACCATCATAAATTACAACTGGTTCTGTAACTTGTTCTTTCATATC
>CAZPID010000175.1:0-1601 GCA_964586885.1 uncultured archaeon
GTTTCGTTCTCTTACGAACATTTTTGAACTCGTCAATGAGAAAAGGTTTATCATATTCAATAGATGATACAATTCTAGGTACAAGTATTTTACAGGTTTTTTTCATCTTATCTTTAATTATTTTTTCGATAAATTTTTCATGCATATTTTTAAATTCAAATCCCTTCAAATGCCTTAAAACATAGAATATGTAATGATCCCTATTTTGTTCCCCGTCTGTAATAATATCTAATCCAGCTTCTTCTTGATCTTGTATTGTTTCATTAATAGCATTTTCAACTAATTTTTTAAAATTAGTCTCTCCCATTCTTTTCTTTATTTTATAAAAAATATCTCCAGATGAATCTAGTAATTCACGTCCTGATATTTTGCCCATTATGTATTTTGGTTTTGGATAGCTACCTACAATTGTAGACTTAATTATTTTCTCCATAGTTTATAATTAGTTTAGGTTTTCTATAATAAATTTTTTTACTGAAATCTTATTATCAGCCTAATTTTAAAAAAGCGAGATGCGCTGATCGGGATTTGAACCCGAGTTAGCAGACTTAAAGTTCTCTGCCTTGGCAAGGCAGCATCTTGACCATACCAGATAATTTAATTCGCTGGACCATCAGCGCATCAATTATAAAATTATAGATAAAAGAGTATTATAAATTAAAGTAGAGTGAATAGTGATTTTAAATGAAGACACAACTTCCAAAATTTGGATTACTTACAAATCCTTCAAAAGAAATAACTAAAGAAATCAGGTCTATTAAGAGACTTGGCTTTGATTTTGTTGAATTGGGTATAGAAGGCCCAGAAGGCAAACCCGAGATAATTTTAAAAAAGAAAAATAAAATTTTAAATTTACTTAAAAAATTTAAAACAAAGTCCAACATTGGTCATACATCTTACTGGATAGATTTAGGAAGCGATTATGAGCCAATTCGAAGGGGTTGGATTGAAGAATGTAAAAAAATAATAAAAGTTGCTAATGAGTTGAATTTATCACTAATAAATTTTCACACAGGTTTCAAAGGTCATTATTATGATGGTAAATCAAAAAGAATAATTCTTAAAAATTGGATAAAAAGCCTTAACGAACTTTCAAGATATGCAAATAGATACGGAATTTTCATAATAGTTGAAAATGTTCCAAGAGGTTCTGGTCTATCAAGTGCAAATGATATAAAATATATAATCAACCGAGTTCGAGGAATTATGCTCCATTTAGATATTCCACATGCATTTACTGATGGTGGAATGAAAGAAGTAATGGATTACATAAAAGTATTTCGTAATAAAATTGCTCACATTCATTGGCATGATAATCATGGACGTTATGACGAACATTTACCTATAGGAAAAGGTACTATAAATCATAAAAAGATTGTACAAAAATTAAAAAAGATTAATTATAATAGAACTATTACACTCGAAGTTTTTACAAGCAAAAAAGATGCACAAATATCTATGATTAAGTTAAAGAAGTTATGGAAAAAGGTTTAATCATTTCTATTTCATCTTACCCATATTGTACACTTTCTTAATAGGCCATGATGTCTCTATGTCTTCTGACACTGTTCCACCTAGTAACGTAAAATCACTCAATAGAT
>CAZPID010000176.1:0-1599 GCA_964586885.1 uncultured archaeon
AGCTTCATAATATCAGTTCCAATACAAGCATTGACATATTTATTATCAATGATATGTAAATGTAAACCCCCAATCAATACTCTTGGTTCTGGCAAGTTTTTCAGTGTTTTAAATGGTTCATTTTCTGGTTTAATTCCTGGTTTATGATAATAATAATAATAATTTATATAATTTTTAACATCAAAATCTTTAAAAGGACTCTCATATTTTGAATCGTAATATGTCTTTGCAGTTACAGGTATTTTCTGTTCTTTACAAGTTCTTATCAATGATACCCAATTACCTAATAATGTATCTCTTTGATCTTTTGTTAAACTTGCATCTATTATTCTACCATGCCAATCAGGAAAAGTTATATGTACTAAATCCAATTCTAGCTCAAACTGACTGTAATCAATGCTCTTTATTTTATGCCTGTACATAAGTGAAGTTTAATAGTTAACTTTTTATTCTTTACAAACTGTGATAAACGAGTTTAAATCTTTCCTAAATATATAATAATTATGAAAGAAAATATCCATTATCTGAAAATAAAGGGTGGTCAGATAGCTATACCAGGAGGAATAATACCTGACCAAGAACGTTACTTTCTTCCCAATCGAGATATAATGCTTATTCATACGTTGTATAATCAAACACCAGATGAACCTATACGTCATTGGCAGGTATACGATTTACAAGGAATTCCCACAAAAACTGAGATAATCAAAATTGATAAAAAGAAAATAGACAATATAATGAAATCTTATGAAAAATTTAAAAGTTACAGCAGACTTGCCGCACAAGAAGTAATTGAAATTGGATATAATATGCGTAAGAGCGGAAAACGTCTGTTAATAGCGAATGGAAGAGATATGACGAAATCAGAAAGAGAGTTTTTCAACAAAGTCGAAAAAGTTTTCAAACGAGTTTAAACAATACTTTTTTCTAAAGCTATTTTGAGCTTCTTAACAGTTTCTTTAATCCAATCGCCAGTACGTCCTGATTGTACTGAGAACCATATTCTATGAGTCTTTTCCCATAGTGTAATTTCAATAGTTCCACGCTGAGAATCTTTCTTGAAATGCCAGTGAATGCATCCAGGATATTTTAATAAAGTATCTTTCATAGTCATTTGTAATCCTTCAGACTTACATAAATTCTCAACTGTTTCATCAGCTTTAGAAAGATCTGCATCTGGTTTAATTAGAACCTCAGTTTCAATCATACTTAATCATTAAACAGAAATTTCTTCTAAAATCTCAGAATCCCCTTTTATACCAGAAATGAATTTTTCCTCAGCTTCTTTAAATTTATCACCTAATATCCTTCTGTAATGAATGGGTATTGTAACATTTGCTTCTATAATATTAGCTGCTTCTACTGCCTCGTCTACATCCATAGTATAAGTACCTCCCATAGGAAGCATTGCTATGTCAATGTTTTTTAAATCTTTTAACTCTGGAATAAAGTCTGTGTCTCCTGCATGGTATAATCTTGAGCCGTTAATGTTGAATATGTATCCTACCCATTTGTTTTCTTTAGGATGAAATTCTAGCCTTTCGGGCTTTATGTTATAAGCTGGTACAGTTTCTATTATGAATTCATTGATTTCAAAAG
>CAZPID010000177.1:0-1598 GCA_964586885.1 uncultured archaeon
GCATATAAGCATTACTATCATTTGGATCTATTTCTGTAGTTTTGGTAAAATCTTCTATGGCACCCATGTAGTCTTTTAAATACCATTTTACAAATCCTCTATGAAAATAACCAAACTTATAATCCGGATCTATTTCTATGACTTTGGTATAATCTTCTATGGCACCCTGGTAGTCTTGTGAATCGTGTTTTACATGTCCTCTAATTAAATAAGCTACCTTATAATTCGGATCCTTTAATATAGCTTTTGATAAAAATTTTAATGCAAGTGGACGATTGAAAGAAAAATATTTTTCTTTGCCTAATTTATAATAGTATCTGGCATCTTTTCTTTCTTCCAGCCTTTTTTCCTTATCTTGTAGTATTTTGTCAGTAATTTTTAATGACTTCCCGATATTGGCAAGTTGTAACTGAGCTGGGTCTTTTTTAATAAGCGAGTTCTTCTTATTCATTTTTCTCCAAAGTTTCTAATTCTTCCTTTAGTTTTTTTCCCATTTCCTCAAAATAAGCATCCCAGTCATCTATTGTATTTATATGCTGGTAGTTGTTATCAGTTTTAAGCGATTCAATTTCTTTGCTTAACTGCTTTATGATCAGCAGCATCTTTTGTATTTCCGCTTTAAGTATTGTTTTCTTATCTATAGATTCAGATTTAGTGGCAAACATGATTCCTTTCTTTAAATTCTGATGAATTTCAGATACCTTTTCAAGATCATTTTGCTTATATGCTTCATTCAGAATCTTAAAAACTTTTTCAGCTTCATCTATTACACTTTCTTCGACAACATCGGGATGACATAACTTTGAAGCTTGACGGTATTTATTCTTCAGTTCTCCCTTTTCCTCATTGGTTAATTCTATCAGCTTATCTTTTTTAGCTTCTTTATAAGTTTGCTTATATTCTTCGTAATCCTTTTTCACTTCCTCATATTTTTCTCTTTTAGATTCGTCTTTTTCTGCTTCTTTCTTGAGACTTTTCTGTTTTATCTTCAGAATTTCCCCTATAAATGGTCCTAATTTAATATTGTACTTATATAGAAAATCATGGATAATTTTTTCGATATCCTTCTTTTCATTTTCCAGGGCAGTTATTTGGATTTCCAGTGATTTAACTTCCATCTTCAATCCAAAAATCACAGGATCCTCATAAATAATAACCTTGTTATGATCGGTGATGAACCTTTCTATCAATGTGATAGATTCAGCATAATGGCCATTCTCAACTTTTAAGATGATATCTTCAATTTTTTTACTGATATTATAATTTCTTAATTTATTTATCTGCCTTTTGATATCTTCTTCATCTTCCAGGATAATAAAATTCTTTATCGTCTCAAATCGTTTTAGTAACTTTTGGAGATCAATGTTTTCTTTTATACCATCAGGTTCATCAGAATATCTGGTTTTAATAGCATTGAATTCAGTGATAAATTGGGAGGCAAGTGTGCCAGCGTTTTTACTTACGGTGATATTCTCATGACTGCTCTGAGCTTTATAACTCCAGTTATAAGATCCCGTAACAACAGTTTCTGCATCAATTACACAAAATTTATATGCATAAAGCCCTCGCCTTCATTAATCATAAGAATATATCCACCA
>CAZPID010000178.1:0-1591 GCA_964586885.1 uncultured archaeon
GGCTACTTTTTAGAAACCCGTAGAGGGTTCACATCGTTTACTAAGAAAGATATAGAAGACGGCTATCACGAAGCCAAGGAACCCCTTCCTCCCAATATAAGTGACAAAATTCAGAAAAATGTTGGAAAGGAAATGATGATGCCTGCTAAATCTAAGAAAGACAATAAGGATGCATGGATAGTTACTGCTAGTGGGGAGAAATTTGTAGAGAATAATTTCAAGGGAGTGAAATGATGGAAGATACAAAAAAAGTAGAGGAAGCGATTAAAAAAGCTAAAGATACTGTTGAAAAAATGAATCTGGAAGAACCTTATAAATCAATAACTTATAAAACGCTTTTAGACAAATTTTTATCAGGGAAAATAGATTACGACGTGAATAATTCTTCAACTAAGACAAATGATGACATTGGTTCTGAAACTATTGATAAAACTTTGCCTCAACAAAGCAAAGATAAGCTTTCATTTAACGCCGAGGATATAGAATTGTTAAAAACTGAAATTGTTGCTTTAGGTGATGTGAAAAGCAAGAGAGCAGCATTACAAATAGCAAAATTTATTTCTGAACGCAAAGGTAGAGAAAATTTTTTGTCAGACGACTTAGACGAGTGTTATACTTTGCTAAAGAAGGTCGGAGTCACTAATATACCTCCAATAAAAAATATGAAACAATTGGTCATAGATACGTATAATAAAAACAAGTGGTTTGAAAAAAATTCTGACGGTACGTATAAAATATCTGGATTAGGCTATCACACAATTGCCAAAAATAAGGGCGTATCTAAATGACTGCTTTCTCATTTTTATTTAGAGAATTTCCAGAAGACATTCTTAAAAATTTGGAGCAGAATTATATAAAGTTAAAAGGTAATTTCTTAGATCGTAAATATGAACCTTCAGAGCTAAATGGTGGGAAATTTTGTGAAACAGTTTTCAGGCTATTGGAATGGCATACATCAGAAACGCATAGTTATACTCCATTTGGAATAAAAATAAATGATTTCGGTCAATCTATTAGAAAATTTGAAAACCTGACTAATTTTACAAACTCGGTTAGATTTCACATACCAAAGCTGTTAAATGCTATTTATGATATTAGGAATAAAAGGGGCGTTGGTCATGTTGGAGGTGATGTAAACCCAAACTATATGGATTCTGTTTTTGTTGTATCGGCATGCGATTGGATAATTGCGGAATTGATAAGAATTTTTCATCAAATTGACACAGAGAAAGCTCAAGATATCGTAGACGGTTTGGTCACCAAAAAAATTCCATTGATTTGGGAGATAGGTGATGTCAAACGGGTTTTAAACCCCAAGCTAAGCTTCATAGACAAAACTCTCGTACTTCTTTATAGCGAATTTCCAAAAAATATTTTAGAAAATATTTTGTTTAACTGGGTTGAACATTCTAATATATCCTACTTCAAGAGAGATGTACTAAAACATTTACATAAAAAGAAATTTATTGAATATGATATAAAGAGTGGGAAAATTACAATTTCACCTACTGGAAGAAAATATGTAGAAGGTAACAAGTTACTAGAATTTCGATAATGCAAATTATTTTACATATAAACTGTTATATTGACC
>CAZPID010000179.1:0-1542 GCA_964586885.1 uncultured archaeon
ATATCAGAACTAAATCAATTACAGCTATTTTAAGCTATCATACAGCGACTATCTAAAGTAAAGCAATAGGAAGCTATAATTCTGTTAAAAAGTCCTTTAAAACAGGTTATTTACAAATAAAATTAAATGAAAATATATATACCATTTTCTTCTCCTACGATACTGAGGATAAATATTAAGAAACAAAAAACAAAAACTCAATTTATTACAATATGTGAATGTACGCAAAAAGAGTGTTATGAATACATAAAGGATGTAATTGAAAAGCAGAACATATCACCATTTCAAACGGGGAGCGTAACAAATATAGAAATACGGATTGGTATTGGTGGAATTAATGGGAAATCAATTAGTTTATCCTTCAGAGGACTTGAACCAATAGAGGTTTATGAGTTAATAACTAATAGTCTGAAATTAAAAAAATATCAGATATAATAGAAAAGGAATTATAAAATTAATTAAATATTTAAAGATATGGAAAATGATAAAATTAAAGTTTTATCACAACATTTAGATTGTGATATTAAAGAAATCAAAGTTTCTTCTTATGATGATAATGTATTTGACTATGGAAAACAGGAGTACCTTGTTGTAACCGATTCAGAAGCGGATGAAAGATGGGAAGAAGAATTGAATAGCTATATTGATGAAATTGTTTTATCGGAAATTCCTGAACATTATCACAATTACTTTGATTATGAAAAATGGAAAAATGATGCAAAACAAGATGGAAGAGGACACTGTTTAGATCGTTATAGTGGTGCAGAGAATTTTGAAACTGTTGATAATGAAACCTTTTACATATATAGATTAAATTAAATTATAAAATGAAAGATGATCTATTAGAAATATTTCTTGATTATGAAATTCGAAGCAGTTGGTGGGCTGATTTAGTTTGGTGGAAATGGGGACAAAAATTAACAGGAAGTTACTTTGCTTGTAAAGTTAAGAAAAAATACAAAAGATATTTAAACTCTAAAAAGCAGGAAAAACGATTGAAAGAAAAATATAATTTATATTAATAATGTATTATGAAAAAGAGTTACTCTTTTTTAGGTTCGATAAGTGAAGGTAGGCTGATACTTCATAACGAAAAGTTATTTAAAGAAAGAATGAGAAAATTAAAGGAAGTAGGTCTGATAGAACTCACGGTTATTCCTTATTTTGATAAAAGAACTAATAAACAAAATGCTTTGTACTGGGGAGCAATAGTAAGTTCAATAAGGCAGGAAGTGGAAGAAACATCAGGAGAAGTTCAATCATTAGAAGAAATACATGAATTTCTTAAAGGAAGATTTTGCTTTAAAGAAATGTATAGTCCTGATAAAGAGGAATACTATAATCTGCTTCAAGAGACAAAGAAGTTATCTACCGGAGAATTTCATAACTATGTAGAAAAGTGTAAACAGTTTGCATTAAACTTCTTCGGGTTGGATATAGAAAAAATCATTAGAGAATATGAAAAAGAATGGAAAACAAATACTTAGAAGAATATGATGAATCTCTTAGAGAGGAAGCATACATATCAGCAGAAGTAGAAGC
>CAZPID010000180.1:0-1535 GCA_964586885.1 uncultured archaeon
TTTTAGGAAGTCCTAGATAAATCACCTCAATTTTAATTTCTTCAGAGTTGTCTGGGGGCTTTTCTCTTACTTTATTTGGATCTTCAACATATTCCCTGATTTTATCCCAGTGGCCACAGCTCTGACAAGTTTTTCTCTGCCTGTTATTTGTATTGCTAGAACTTACAGCCTCTGCGAGGCTGAAAGAACCCTCTTTTATCTTTTTCAAAACTTCTTTAATTTGCTTTCCATTAAAACCTCTTGTTAGAAATTTCTTCTTTCTGTAAAAATAATTAAAGTATTCTCCAGGAGAAAATAAATCACTATACATGAATTGAGTTTTATTTCTTGAGTGTCCAAATGATCCTGCTAACCTTTGAGCAAAATAATTTATTATTGATTTAGGTTTTCTGGCATAATCTCCATCAGCTCTTTTATATTTTAAATTATTTTCAAGAGCAAATTTGTTAATTTCTTTTTCCTTCATAAAACCTCTTAACCTCATGGCTACATGATAATGTAAATAATATGTTTCTTCGTCATAAGAAATATCAAAAATACAAATCATGTGAGGATTTCTATATTCCTTTCTAATGTAGTTAAGGAATTTTAAAATATCTTTTCTCAATCCTTTTAAAGATTTTTCATTAATTGATTTTATTCTCTTTTGTCCTAATATGAAGTGCAACCACTTCTGATTTCTTCCTGTCCACGTTGGAAAAGCAAAGAAAAAACTTTGAAGGACTAATTTAAACAAACTAACTCTATATCTAAAACAAAAAGGATCAGTGCAATAAGGATTATTGCAGTGATCTCTTTTAATTATAGGTTTTCCGTCAGCTCCTAATTGAAAATCACTTCCACAACCACCGGTTGTTTTATTGCATTTATCTTTCCAAAAAATATGATCTCTAACATTACAAAGACGATTTAACATATTTTCAAAAGGATCTTTTTCTTGAACTTCTAATTGTTGTCCTGTAATTTCTTGTTGATTTAAAATTTCTATTAATCTAAGATTTTCTACTTCTATTCTTTTGTCAAGATCTCTCTGATTTCTACCAGGTTGAGAGTTATAGAATAAGAGGGCTTTAGTTTTCATGTCAAGAAAGAAAAACAATTTAATTCAGAACAAGAAAAGAAATTATGCGAGGGCTTTGTCTGGCTATTGATTAAACCATTATTCCAGATGAAATCAAAGCCCACGATATCAATAAAGGGAGATAGAAATATCAAGCCTTTGTGAATGAAATAGATATCTCCCTTATGACTATTATAATAACAATTAGAAGTATTTAGAATTTCCCTTTTTTGTTTCTGATTTTTTGCTTTCATTTCACAAAGACAAAAAAGAGAAATAATAACATTTATTTAAATGTAACTGTTGCATCTGATTACTTTAAATTCAATTATGTTAAATTCAAATGAGTGGTGTTGAAATGAGTGGTATTGATAAAAAAGAAAGAAAAGGTTTCAGACTTCCAAAAGAAAGAAAATATACATTATATACATGATATGCATTATACATATATTATTTTACAATGCCATAATCTCAA
>CAZPID010000181.1:0-1509 GCA_964586885.1 uncultured archaeon
TTATTATGATTTAAAGAATATCTAATTTACTAAATCTTATTTATAGCCTTTTACTCTTTTCCTGTAATAGCCTTCTTAGTTTCTTTAGCTATATCCCTTGCGTTCTGAATCTCCTTGTCTATTTCCTGCTTGCCTTTCTGAAACTCGCCTGTTGCTCGCCCGAGATTGCGCGCGAACTCAGAAATCTTCTTCCCACCACCAAAGAAAAGTAGTACAACTACTGCAATCACTACAATCCATTCCAAGCCGACTATAGCCATTATAATCACTAAGTTTAATTAAGATTAAAAATAAATAAAGCTTTGCTATTTGTCTAGTTTAAATCATTTAGCAGCCGATTGCTTTCCTGACTTCTTTACCTTTCTTTTCTTTTTCTTGCTTTTCTCTAATTCACTCTTTACTTCTTCTCTGCCTTTCTGGAACTCGCCTGTGGATCTGCCAAGATTGCGGGCGAACTCTACGATTTTCTTCCCGCCGCCAAAGAAGATGATTAGAATAACTGCTGCTACAATCAACCACTCCAAACCAACTATGGCCATCTATAATCACTAAAATTAATTTCTATTTACCACTAATTAAGCTTTCATTACTGGAAACAGGGGAAGGTTCAGCCTGATTTTTCCTGTAGATAATCCTGCTTACAACATAGCCTATTGCGTAAAGAACTATCATCGGGCCAGCTACTATAACAAGAGTTACCATGCTGCCGTCAGGAGTTATCAGAGCTCCAAAGATTATCATCAAACCCAGGGCATATCTCCAATTATTCTTCCATATTTTTGGCTTTACACCAACAGCGGTCAGCACACCCATAATCGCAGGCAGCGTGAATATAATACCAAATGCTACTATGAACTGTATTACAAATGAAGTGAAATCATTTATGTTGAGAAACGGATTGACATCCAGTGCAAAAACATAGCCGTATAGAAAATTAAGCATGAGTGGGATGATGAAAACATAGGAAAAAACCATGCCAACAATAAAAAGCGGCATCCAAGATAAAAGCACTTTCACAACAGAGCTTTTTTCTATTCTAGTCAGTGCAGGCGTGATAAACTTTGCTATTTGATGAATCAGTATGGGTAAAGCTACAACGAAGCCTAGGAAAAACGACACGCCCAATTGCATGAACAGTGCATCACCTGGTTTTGTAACTATGAGTTCAACATTTTCCGGTAATAAATCAGCTTTTAACTTTTGGAAGAAAGTTGAAGCCACACTTCCATCAATGGAAAAATACGGATAAGGAATTGACAATTCATCAATTTGATAGGTTTGCACCCCAAAACTGAAAGCGAAAATAGTAAATACACTTAGAGATGCCATGATTATTATAAAACGCTTCTTTAGTTCATTCAAGTTCTCGTAAAACCATTCTTCCATTTCCCTCTAAATTATATTTTATCATCAAATAATTAAAACTATTAACAAGGAAAATGCTTAAATACTGACAAAATAACTTTATTTTAAATGGTAGGAGAAATAGCAGCAAGCATATTTACCGTG
>CAZPID010000182.1:0-1501 GCA_964586885.1 uncultured archaeon
CAAGAGGAGGAGGCATTACCGGTCAAGCCGAAGCTGCCAGAATGTCTATCGCTAAAGGGTTAGTAAATTTTTATAATAAAAATACTGATATGAAAAACACTTTTTTACAGTATGATAGAAATCTCTTAGTTTATGATCCAAGAAGAACTGAAACTCATCACGCAAGCGGTAGAGGAGCTAGTAAACGCGGAAGTCGAAGACACAAGCAGAGAAGTAAGAGATAGTTAATTTTAGATTTTTATGCCAGAAGAACAAGATTTCGAACGTGTAGTAATTGATCAAGAAATATGTATAACCTGCGGCGCATGTGTAGCTGTTTGTCCCTATCAAGCAATAGAGATTGACAATGATGGTAAAATATTTTTGATTTGGGACAAGTGTAAAGATGATTTTAGCTGTATAAAAGTATGTCCAGTTAATTGTATATGGAAATCCTCAGAAGCTCCAGAGGAGTCTAGACATAGGACAGGATGGATAAAGTTTTCACGTGAGCTAACAGAAGAGGAAAAGAAAGAATTTAAAGCTTGGGCTACTAAATATGGTATAAGTGAAGAAGATATTAAATTATAATTAGTTGTGTGGGTGGTCAATATTATAATACCAGTTCGTTGTATAAGCTGCGGTAAGCCGGTAGGGCATCTTTGGGAGCAGTATAAAAAGAGAATTGATGCCGGCGAAAGTATGGAAAAAGTTTTAAATGATGTTGGATTAAAAAGATATTGCTGCAGGCAATTATTTATGGGTCATATAGATTTGATAAAAGAAATTGCTAAATTCAAGCCTTGAGTGGTGATTTAATGGTTTGGCCGTCTAATAGATTCACAAGATTTGAAATCGCACGATTATTGGGAGCAAGGTCTTTACAAGTATCACTGGGAGCTCCTGTGCTAGTAAATATAGAAGGAAATAAAACATCCACGGAAATAGCCAAAGAAGAATTCAGAAATGAAATCATACCAATAACGATCAAAAGAAAACTGCCTGATGGAAGAGAAATGGTCGTTGATGTAAAAAGCGCTATAGAAAATTGGCTGAAAGATCATTCTGGTGTCATTTGATTAAAATTACTTCTACTAAACCTTTTTAAAATTAAATTTAAAGAATAATGTTATGGTATTTCGAAAGATAGCAGCTTTTTGGGTAAAATACGAGAACTTGGGCTTGAAGATTACTTTTATTCTCATAGCCTTACAGATAATACATTTGTACTGGCTTACATCTGATGTTGTGGTGCAAAGGCTGTTTGGCGAAAGCTTTTTTATTGTTCCTGATGACTACTTGATAATTTTTGTTATAGTAGATTATTTAGAGATTCCTGCCCTCATAGCTGGTATAACTTTTTACTCACTTAGAATTTATAGTAGAAAGGGAACTAGCCGTAATATATTGTTCCTTATACTGCTGGCCAGTCAGATATTCCATATCTTCTGGCTAACGGATGAGATAGTATATGAACTATTCTTCGACTCTAGCTTGGTAGATATTCCTGTGTATGTAGCTT